>NZ_JBSSAC010000039.1:0-26982 GCF_054058315.1 Thermostichus sp. MS-CIW-40 | reverse complement strand
GGTTATCGGTGGAGGTGACCCACTCGCAGAACTGCTCCCACACGTTGCTGGTTGAGCGACGTTGGATAACAGTAGTCATGAGGTCAAACTTCCCTAAGGAAGCGCGAAGATTGACAACCTAAACTTAAAACATCCGTTAAGTTTCGTCAACCACCTGCCTCAAAAATGAGGAGGGGATCCCTTTCTCTATCGGCTGCCCCTCGGCAGAAAGAGGGCTTCTAAGGCCTGGCCGAGAGTCGGTTCCATCACCACCCGGTCTTCGTAGGCAGCGATCACCCGGGTGAGCTGAGGCAAGCGGCCCTGTTCTGCTTCGATGTAAAGGGGCTGAACATAGAGCAAAGAAGTCTCGATAGGAATGACCAGCAGCGTGCCCAGGTTCACCCGCGACCCATGCTGGTTCCAGAGGGAAATTTGCTCGGAGATTAAGGGATCCTGATTGACCCGTGCTTCCACCTGTTCCGGGCCATAGATGAGCCGTTGCTTGGAAAACTCGTACACCAGGAGCTTGCCGTAGTTTTCCCCGTCGCAGCGGGCCGCTATCCAAGCCACCATGTTCTGCTTGTTAACAGGGGCATAGGGGGAGAGGAGGACGAACTCAGGAGTGTGGTTTGCAACCCCTTGGGGATCCCTCGGCAAGGTGAGAATGAGATACTGCGGCTGCATGGGAATGCGCCGTCGATTGCGGAACTGGCCGGGGATCTGCCATTGATCCTCGCGGTTGTAGAAGAGGCGGGGATCCGTCATGTGGTAGGTGGCAAACTGCTGCGCTTGCAGGCGGAAGAGGTCTTGGGGATAGCGGATGTGTTGCCGCAGCGGCTCCGGCATTGCCTCCAGAGGCTTGAAGAGGGTGGGGTAGATGCGGGCGTAGGCTTGGATGAGGGGATCCCGAGGGTTGGCGATGTACCAGTCGATGCTGCCGTTGTAGGCGTCCATCACCGCCTTGACCGAGTTGCGGATGTAATTGAAGGAAAAGCCGGGCACATGCTCGGAGTAAGGGTAGCGGCTGCTGGTGGTATAGGCATCGAAAAACCAGTAGAGCTTGCCATCTCCGATCACTAGGTAGGGATCCCGGTCGTAGAGTAAAAACGGCATCACCCGACGGATGCGCTCGCGGATTTGGCGGCGATAGAGAAAGCGGGTGGTAGAAGATAGCTCGCGGCTGAGAAGGATGCGCAGATCGCCAAAATGCCAGGCGTAGAGAAACCGCTGCCAGAGGTGGGGAATGGGCACGCCACCGCTGCCCTGATAGCTGCTGTACACATAGCGCTCTGCTGCAGGGTAGTCCAACTCCCGCGCCTCAGCACCCACGAAAACATCGGTGGTGGTCAGCTCGCCATAGTAGAGGGCCGGCTGCTCCACCCGCAAGACGGGGGCCACCTCAGGGTAGCGGGGAGAAACCCGCGGCGGGATATCCGACAGGAAAAAGTCCGGCAGGCCCTCAGGGGTCACCACGTTCACCGGGCTGAGGGTGAGGCCGTAGCCGTGGGTGTAAAAAAACCGCCGGTTAACCCAGGTTTGGGCGGCGGGGGGTACCTGGGCAAAGTCCAGCTCGCGGGCGGCATGCATGACTTGGCGCAATTCTCCCCCGATGCGGTAGCGATCCACATTCACATAGGGGAATTGATAGTAGGGGCGGATTTCTTGCAGTTGTCGATAGGTGGCCAATAGAGGCTCCGCATCCCAGAGGCGCACGTTGCTCAGGGTGGATTGATTCTGCTGCAGGATCTCCCAGGTGAGGGCTCCCCCTTCCGGGAAGGGTTGGACTTCGACATCGGCCAGGCCAAAACCGGCGCGGGTAAAGCGGATGTTGTGCTCGATGTAGGGGCGTTCCAGCTCCAGCTCGTTGGGGGCCACCAAGAAAGTTTGCACCAGTTGGGGGTAAAGTTGGGTGGTCAGCAGCCCAAACCCCAGGTAGGCTCCCCAGAGGATGGCCGGCGCCAAGAGAGAGCTGGCCCAGGGGGGGCACCAGGACTTGAGAAAAGGGAGGTTGAGGCGGATCCCCTGGCGGGCCAAAGCCCAGAATCCCACCGCCGTCAGGCCTGCCACCCCGCTCATCAAGGTCGTGGCCGGCAGAGTTGCATGCACATCGGCAAAACCGGCCCCAAACACAACGCCGCGGGTGGAATAGAGCAGCTCGTAGCGATCCAGCCAATGGCCCCAAGCCCGAATGAGAAACAGGGATCCCCCCAAGATCAGCAGGTGCCGCTGGGCATAGAGAGAGAGGGCCAAGGTCAGCCGTTGCTCGGAAAGCCCCAGCTCCACCAAGTAGATGAGGACAACGGTAACCAAGGTGAGCAGCACCAGGTTGAAGCACCAATGCTGCAGCGTCTCCCAGAAAGGCAGGCTGAAAAGAAAAAAGCCGAGATCGCGGTTGAAAATGGGATCCGACTCCCCGACGGGCCCCTGGTTCAGCCAGAGCAACAGCGTGAACCAGTGATTGGAAAGAGACCAAGCAAAGAAAACACTCAAACCTGTGGCAATCGCCCAGGCCCCGGTCAAGGTTGCCCCCCGCCAGCAGGAGCAGATGTTGGATCCCGTCACCGCCAGGGCAAAGAGGAAAGCGCCCAGGCCCAGCCCCCAGCGGGCAATTACCCGCGTCCACAGCACCGGCAGAGCATGCAGCTCGGCAAACCAGGCCAGATCTACGTAGAAAGCCGCCAAGCCCGTGATGGCCAGGATCCCCAGCCCCACCCCCAGCAGCAGAAACAATCCTCGCCGCAACCTCTGCATCGCCTCAGGATCCTCGGCTCAAAGCTGTTCTTGGTCGCGTCAGCGGTGCAGTTTCCCTTCGCCCGAGCGTTGCGGAACAACACAGGGTGCCGTAGGCATAGCCCTGTTCTAGCTGTTGCACCGCCTGCACCAAGCCTGCCGGCCCGCCGTCCACCCGCACCACCGGGATCCCCACCTGGGCCTGCACCTCTTGCCAGGTCAGATCGTCCAAAAAGCGCTCCCCGTCCTTGAGGGCGATCTGGGGTAGCAATAGCCCATCATAGTCCGCCAAGTTTTCCACAGACTTCAGGGCATCCAAGATATCCTGCCCCGTCAGCAGCCCGGTCACCGTCAGGGTTTGGCCCCAAAATCGGCTGGCAATAGGCAAAAGATCCAACTGCAGCCCGCGGATGCGGTTCATCTGCTCCACCACAGGCTGGAAGGCTTGCTCTACGGCATTGCCCACCACCCACAGAACCTTGAGGGGAGAAGGGAGCTCAGGCGGCAGTTTGAGCTGCTCGAACTGGCTGAGGAAAAGCCGCAGGGAGCCTACCCCGTTCCCCAGCTGCGGGTAATCTTCATAGTGCTCTGCCGGTGGCAGTTCCCACCCCGCCAGCAGATACCACTCATCGGCCAGCCAGGCAAAGGTGGATCCCAATTCTTGCCGAAACCCGACCTGCAAAGTTTCCACCTGCTGGATCACTTCTCGGGCCTTGGCTGCATCGACAGGAACCAGCTCATCACCAGGGGGGCGAAAGCGCGTCAACCCCACCGGCACCACTGCTGCCGAGAGGACGGTGGGGATCCCGTCTACGGGCCGGCGAAAGGCGGCCAAATCGAGGAGTGTGCGGGTGAGGTGATCCCCATCGTTCCAGCCTGGGCAGACCACCACCTGTGCGTGCAGTTGCAAGCGATGCTGGCGAAACCAGGCCAACTGCTCCAAAATCAGGCCAGCCCGCGGGTTTTTGAGCAAGCGGCTGCGCAGCTCCGGGTCGGTAGCATGCACTGACACGTAGAGGGGAGAAAGGCGCAGGCGAGCGATGCGCTCCCATTCGGCAGCAGGCAAGTTGGTGAGGGTGAGGTAGCTGCCGTAGAGAAAGCTGAGGCGGTAGTCGTCGTCCTTGAGGTGCAGCGTTGCCCGCATTTCCGGAGGTTGTTGGTCGATGAAGCAAAAGGGGCAAGCGTTGGCGCATTGGATCAGGCCATCGAACAGGGCTGTCTCAAACTCTAGCCCCAGATCCTCGTCGATTCCCTTCTCCAGCTCAACTGTGCGCGGGATCCCTTGGCTGTCCAAGATCTCCAGGCTTACATACTCCTCGGCGATCAGGAAGCGGTAGTCGATGAGATCGCGGGGGCGTTCGCCGTTGATGCTGACCAGGGCCTCTCCAGGTTGGATGCCCACTTCTGCTGCCAGGGATCCGGGTAAAACAGCGCTGATACGGGCGGGCTTGAGACTAGCACGAGACATAGCTAACTCATCCTCAACTGATGTGCCATTTGCCCCAGCAGGACGAAGTTCTGGGTCGGGACAGCGTTGCGGAGCAATAACGAGGCTCGGTTGACTACAAACAGTTGACTACAAACAGCGGAGAATAGCCGCCTCTAGCTCGGTTTGGCTGAGATCCGTTACCACAAACACCTCTTGCACGCTGCTTCCCTTGCGGGCCACCAGCTTGTACCCGCCCCGGATCGGCACCGAAACCCGCAACTGCAACTGGGGGATCCGCCCACGGCTGCAGGACAGAGCGCCCGGCGTCACGGTTTTAATGCCCGCCTGCCGGGTCAGGCGTTCCAAAACAGGGATCAACCCTGAGATATGGGTAGAGTGGTTCCAAACCAGACGACCAGAGGGCTCAGACATAGCGGCTAGAGTGAGGAAAGGATGGGATCCCTATCCTATTCCTCCACAAATACCTGCTGCTCGTTGTGGAAAACTGGATGTCCAAAATGCCTGAAGATTCCCCGCCTGCGGTCGTGGCTCTGATCTTGGCCGGGGGCAACAGCCGCCGCATGGGATCCGACAAAGCCTTGGTGCTTTGGGATGGGATCCCCCTGCTGCGACGGGTGGCTCAGGTGGCAGCAGCCTGCGCCGACGCGGTTTACATCCTCACCCCCTGGCCGGAGCGCTATGCGCCGGTGGTGGATCCCAGTTGGCACCTCTGGCGGGAAAACGTTCCCCCCCTGGTCGGGCAAGACCCACGTGGTCGGGACAGCATTGCAGAGCAACACCGAGGCCCGCTGCTGGCCTTTCAAGAGGGGATCCGGCGGCTACAAACCTTGGCTGCTCCCCCGGAGTGGATCCTGCTGCTGGCCTGCGATCTGCCCTGCTTGCAGGAGCAGGTTCTTGGGGATTGGCGACGGCGCCTTGCCGCCCTGCCCCCTCAGACGGTGGCCGCCCTGCCCAAAAGTCAGCGGGGCTGGGAACCCCTGTGTGGCTTCTATCGCCTGGCGCAGCTAGGTTCTCTGGAGAGTTTCTTGCAGGCGGGGGGAAGATCCTTTCAGGGCTGGTTGTCCCAGGTGCCAACAGCCATCCTGCCCCTGACCGTTCCCGACAGCGGGACGGAGTCCCTTGAGAGGATGCTCACCAATTGCAACACCCCTGCAGATCTGCAGCTGGGGGGAAACCTGGGTAGGGGGTGATCCCTGGGATCGGCAAAGGGAGGGATCCCCTCATGTCACAATGGGTAAAGATTTGCTCGGTTTCTTATCTCGGCGCCGTGCTTACTTCCCTTTACTACCGCGAGATCCCTTGCCCCGATAGTGCCCAAGTGCTGCGCTGGCTACAGGAGTGTATCCCCCTGCCCCAAGGCAGCCAGAAGGTTCTTACCCCCACGGGCCTGCGCCTACAGGGATCCGGCGCTGAGCTGGCCCTTTTCTTGTGGTCGGGGCTGAACACTACCTATCTCAAGGTGTTCCAGTGGTCGGAACAGCCCTTCCCCCGCCAAGCTCGCTGGCTGGGAGAGCTGGAACAGGCCATTCAAAGCCAATTTCCCCACCGCTACCCGCAGTTGCCCCAGATCGACCTGAACCGGGGATCCATCTTCGATCAGCTTGAGCCTTTCTACCCGCAAACGGTGAAGTATTTTCGGCGGATCCCCAATGGAGAATTTGACCTGCAGCGGGTGTACTGGTGGGAAAAGCGCTGGCGGGAAGAAGTGCAACATTGCCACGCAGCCCACCGCCCTGCTCAGCCGGTCTTGTTTCGCCAGCCTGGCCCTGAGCCGGCCCCGGTGGAGTGGGATCTGGCCATCGTGGGAGGAGCGCTGGGAGCCATCTATGGAGCGGCCATGGCTCGCTTGGGCTACCGCGTGGCCTTGGTGGAGCGACTCCCTTTTGGCCGCATGAACCGCGAGTGGAACATCTCCCGGCGGGAGCTGCAAACCCTGGTGGATTTGGGCCTTTTGAGCGCCGAGCAGATGGAGAGCTTGATCCTGCGGGAATACACGGATGGGTTCAACAAGTTTTTTGACGGCAATAGCCCGGTTCGCGCTCCCGTTTTGCACACGCCGACGGTACTCAATCTGGCCATTGACGCGGAAAAGCTATTGCAGCTCTGTGGCCAAATTCTCACTTCCTGCGGGGGAGCTATCTACGAGCGCACCGAGTTTCAGCGGGCCTATGTTGGCGAACAAGGCGTCACGCTGGTTTTGAAGGATTTGCCCACCGGCGAGGAGTTTCGGCTGGGATCCCGCCTTGTGGTGGATGCTATGGGAACAGTCTCTCCCATTGCCCAGCAGCTTTACCGCCATCGGGCTTTTGATAGCGTCTGCCCCACGGTGGGGGCTACCATTGCGGGGGGGTTTGAGCCAGGGGTATGGGATCCCCAGTTTGGGGACATTCTGGCCAGCCACGGGGACATCAGCCGCGGTCGGCAACTCATTTGGGAGCTGTTCCCCGGCCCAGGCGAAGATCTTACCTTTTATCTGTTCCACTACCACCAGGTGCATCCGGAAAACCCCGGATCCCTGCTGGAACTGTACGAAGATTTTTTCACCATTCTGCCGGAATACCGCCGCTGCGACCCAGAGCGCCTGCAGTGGAAAAAAGCGACCTTCGGCTATATCCCCGGACGATTTGGCCAGCCCCGGCACCCTGTTCGCGGCAGCGGGGCGGAGTCTTCGGAACCCTTTGACCGGATACTGCTCATAGGGGATGCGGCGGCTATGCAATCGCCCCTTAGCTTTACCGGCTTTGGATCCCTGGTGCGCAATTGCCCCCGCCTGTGCGATCTGCTGGATACGGCGCTGCGCCACGACCTGCTCAGGGCGGCGGACTTAGCCCAGATCCGGGCCTACCAGGGCAACTCGGCCGTCACCTGGCTCTTCTCGCGGGGGATGATGGTGCCCACCGGCAAGGTGCTGCCCCCCGAGCGCATCAATGCCACTCTCAACAGCTTTTTCGGCATTCTCGCCACCGAGCCGCCGGAGGTGGTGGACGATTTCATCAAAGACCGGGCTGGCTGGCTGGCCTTTAACCGCATGGCCATCAAAGCTGCCCTACAAAACCCACGGCTGCTGCTGTGGATCTGGGAGGCCGTAGGGGCCAAAGGCTTTGCCCAGTGGCTGCCCACCTACTTCAGCTATACCGGCCTGGCCTTGACCTCTACTTTGTTCAGGGGCTGGCTTCCAAATCTGCTGCGTCGCCTGCAGCCCTGGCTAGAAGCGCGTTACCCCCGCCTGTGGCTGCGCTGCCTGCAGTGGAGCTACACCCTCACGTATGGGGTAGGGCAGCCGCGCATTCAGTTTCAACTCCCCCCCACTCAAGAAAAGGCCCAAGACGCAATACCGACTTGGATAGAGGAGAGGGCTTGAGCTGGTGGCGCGGTCGGAGAATGCGGCCACGCCAGTTTTTTGATGCCTGTGCTTTTGCTTGCCTCAAGTCACAATCTTCAATGTCTGCTTCAATGTCTGCAGAAAAGGCAGGTGACAATACAGCCTGTTCACAAACTGGGGGATACAAAAATCGTGTTTCCGAGGCTTGACCCCAACGAGGTTTAAAACAAGCAGGTTTATAGTCATTTTAAACAGAACTGAAAGATTTCTGTTGTATTGCTTCCTAACTCCCCTCTCCCTTTGGGAGAGGGGTTGGGGGTGAGGGATGACTCCCTCTGGGAAAGGGGCTGGGGGTGGTCGCGGCAGCGGCGCGGAACGCTTGGGGAGTGTCTCAATTAGCCTAGAATGACCATACAACCGTATCCCGTGGTCCCTTAGTGGGCTGTAGTTGTGTAGCTAAAGCCAATTAGCAAAAGATCCCATTGGATGCTAGCAGTCCTCACTTGTGTTTGCTAGCAGCTTTACCTCTTATCTGCACAGATTTCTGCACAGATTATTTACACAGAGCTGAACGAGGGAGTACCCATCAGGCAAAGCCTTCCTCTGTGGCGCAAAAGTATTTCGCCACGCAGGGATCTGCCTGTCCTTTGCCTTGGCATTTTGCCCAAGTTGAGTATAATCAATACCTAACATCCAGGATCAGATCGAGGATAGTTGGGAAGGGATCCCAACCTTGATTTGGTTTTGAGACTGCTAGCCCCCTTTTTAGAATCTTTCGCAAAAAACTCTGTAGGACTGAGCCCAGTCGCGTCAGCGTTGCGGAGCAACATGGTTTACACCTTCGAGATCATCGGCATCGCCCCTGCTCTACAGTTCTTTCATCAGCAACAGAAGCTGGCCCAGCGGCCCTGTGGGGTGGAATACCTGGGTACCAGCTCCTGCACCCTCGATGCGTTGCTGGGATCCGTGGAGGAAGTGCCGGCCCGGCGCGGCTGGGACTTGGATCAGTTGGTCGACGCTGTTATCCGCTTTTGGTGCAGCAACCCCGATTTGGTGAGTTTGTGGCGCTCTCGTTTTCGCGATGCCGGGCGAGATGCGCTGTTGGTCTCGCGAGTGGGGCATATTCAATCACTGCGGCAGGAATTTGAATGGCTGCTGAAGCAGTAGGTGCCGAGCGCCACTCTCGCCACCTGGGTGGGAGAATGTGCGGTTAGCAGGTAGGCTAAGGGCAGAACTAATTTGTGAGCACCCATGAGCGACACAGTTTTCGGCAAGATTATTCGCAGGGAGATCCCTGCACAAATCGTTTACGAAGACGATAGAGCCCTGGCCTTCAAAGATATTGCCCCCCAAGCCCCTGTCCACATTTTGGTGGTGCCCAAAGAGCCCATCCCCGGCATTTCCCAGGCCAAGCCCGAACATGAGGCATTACTGGGACATCTCCTGCTGACCGCTCAGCGGGTGGCTGCCGAGGCAGGTTTAAATAAAGGCTACCGATTGGTGATCAACGAAGGAGAAGACGGCGGGCAAACCGTCTTTCATCTCCACATTCACGTTCTGGGCGGTCGGGGGATGGGCTGGCCTCCGGGCTAAGCAATGGCTTTTCCCACCAACTGAAGCCTCTGCAGGTACAATCCTGTCATTACTGAGGATAAACGGCGGGCGGGGTCTGGGATCGATGGAGTGGCATGTAACCGATGCAGAGAGCCTGATGATCATCGACCAGGAGGTGGGCAAGCACGAGCTTTCTCCTGCTGAGTATGAGGTGGTTCGTCGGGTTATTTATGCTACTGCCGACTTTGAGTACTTGAACCTCATCCGTTTTGGTAACGAAGCCTTACAGGCTGGGGCGGCGGCCTTGGCAGCGCGTACCACCATTGTGGTCGATGAGCCGATGGTACAGGTGGGCATTGCCTGGGCTGTTCAGAACACCTTTTCCAACCCCATCTACTGCGGCAGCGAAGCGATTACCCGTCCCCAAAGGGACAAGACCCGCTCCGCTTGGGGCTTGGAAACCCTGGCCCAACGCTACCCTGAGGCGATCTTTGTGATTGGCCAATCCCAGACTGCCCTCTCCACCTTGGTGCAGCTGATTAGAAAGAAGGAGGTGGCCCCTGCTCTGGTCATCGCCACGCCGGCTGGGTTTGTGAACGTGGTGCAAGCCAAGCAGGAGCTAGCCGATTCCATGGTGCCCCACATCCGCACTGAGGGACGCAAAGGAGGCCCGGCAGTGGCTGCAGCGGTGTTGGATGGCCTGCTGGACTTGGCTTGGCACGCCTATGTACGGGTCAGCAGCGCAGACTATCCTGGCAAATCCGCCGTTTCTTGACATGCCCCTTGCTCTACTGGCTGGCTAAGCCAAGGCAAACTGCGCAGCGGTAGAGCAGGGCTTTAGACCCCATTTCTAGAGTAGGTCTGCTGATCTGATCGAGATCACTCAACTGGGGGGATCCCGGTCACTCGGCCTGCAAATTGGCATGGGCAAGATGGGAGCTGCGCTCTCAGTCCTGCCTCTTCAGAAAATGGCCTGAGAAGCGGCTGGGTTGAGCTTATGGAGGGATCTTCCCATGCGGTGTGCCATCTTCTTTTGCTGGCTTGCCTGGGTTTTTGCGCCGGGGGCTTGGGCACAAGCTGAGCCATGCCCGATGGTCGTCCTTTCGCCCTCTTCACAGTTGCAGTTGTCAGAATCGTCAACACTTGCCTCTACTCTCTCGACAGCCCAGAAAGTGCTCCACACTGCTACTGCACTCGACAAGGCAGAGGTTATCGCTACGCAACATTTTCCCGAACCGGTCAGCCCCTACCAGCGCTGGCGACAGAGGTATGCCCCCTCAGATCCCCTCTCTTCGGGTTTGGGCAGCGTCCCTTATCGGCCAGCCCAGCAGGGATCCCAAAGGATTCAACAGGGAACAGAGGGGCTGCCCTTAGGGCCTGCGACCCGCCAAGGGGAACAGCTGGAGCAGATCGGGATCCGCCTGGGAGAAGACAGCCCTTTTTTCCTACATCCCAGTGGGTTGGTCTATCGGCAGTCCTATTGAATTTGTGAGTCTGTTCGCTACAGGGATCCCAGCTTCCCCAGGGAGAAGGGCTGGGAGTGAGAAATTATCTCTCACTTCTCTCTTCTCACTGCTCACTATCAGTATTAGTAATGATTCCCTACCTTGCGGTGGTGAATGGCGGTGAGGCCCTCTGGGCTGGAGACCCGACCAGCTTCTAGAGTGCTGTACACCACCCAGTGATCGCTGGTTTCCAGGCGGCTCACCACACGGCACTCCAGGTAGGCCAAAGCATCGGCCAAGATGGGGGATCCGTTGGCAGCAGGGTAGGTCTTGATCCCGGCAAAGCGGTCGGCTCCCGGTGGAAATCGCTTCAGGAAGTGGCGCATCAAGGGTTGGTAATGGCCTTCTTGCAGCACATTTAACACGAAGGTATCTCCCACCTGCAGGAAGGATTCGATGGCCCGATCCTTGGCCACCGCAATGCTGATCCCTGGCGGATCGGTGCTGGCTTGGGCTACCCAGGAGGCGAGCATAGCGCTGGTGGCTTGCCCTTTGCGGGCAGTGATGATGTAGAGGCCATTGCTGATGCGGCCCAGGGCGCGATCCAAGTCGGCATCCAAGGCTTTCATCTGCTGAATGCTGCGATCCCGGGTCAGCCACTGCCCCAGGTCGGTACCTGCTTCTTCGGCCAGTTGCAGCAGGGCCTCGCCAGCAGGCTGCTTGAGCAGAATGGGGGCAAACACCTCTTTGGCGCCGATTTCTTGCAGTGTGTTGCGGCAGAGGTACACCGACTCGTCGTCTTCCCCCCCTGACTCGAACAGGCCAAAGCCCTGCTTGCTGTGGGCAGAGGCCAGCAGGGTTTTCAGCAGCACCTGGGTAGTGGCCGCCTCTGGCCCCGATTGGGGCGGCATGCCTATCACCACACCGGCGGCCAAGCTCATCAGCTCCCGCACCTCGTGGGCATCCACCAGCCGCAAATCTGCCAGCTCCACGGCAACGCCGGTTTTTTGGATCCCACGGGCAATGGCCTGGGCCAACGCTTCCGCCTTGCCATATCCCGACAGGTAGAACACTGCCACCATCCGTTCAGCTTTGGCCTGCTCCAGGCTCCAGGTGCGGTAGTGCTCCACCCAGTCGGACAGGTGATGGCGCAGTAGGGGGCCGTGGCCGGTAGCAATGGCAGCGATGGGAGGCAAGGCTTCCATGCGCTTCAGGGCGGACAACACCGAGCGGGCGTTGGGCCCCATAAGGCAGTCGTAGTAGAGCTTGAAGTCGGCCTGCAACAGGTGGGGATGTTCGTCCCAGGCGAAATCGTCGCAGTAGTGCATCCCAAACACGTCGCAGGTGTAGAGGATCTGGGTGCCGTGGTCGTAGGTGAGGATGGTGTCGGGCCAGTGCAAGTTGGGGGCAGAGATAAATTCCAGGACATGCCCCTTGCCCAGATCCAAGCGATCTCCCTGTTTCACCACCAGCCGCCGGAAGGGCCGATGCACCAGATCTTCCAGAAATTGCATGGCCACCTTGGAGGCCACCACCGTCATCTGGGGCGCCAGCTCCAGCAGATCACCGACTAGGCCGCTGTGATCTGGCTCGGTGTGGCTGACCACCAGGTAGTCGATCTGGGCAGGATCTAGGATCCCTTGCAGGCAATCCAGGTACAACTGGCGAAACTTCTCGTGGGAGGTGTCGATGAGGGCCACCTTCTCGCCGCGAATCAAGAAGGAGTTGTAGGTGGTGCCATTTTCCAGAGCAAATTCGATGTCAAATCGATCCCGATCCCAATCTTGGGAGCGAATGGCAAGGGTGTCGGCCCCGATGGGCAGAGTTTGCAGCGTCAGATGGGGCTGGGCCAGGCGAGGTGCGACTTGAGGTGCAACTGCAGTGGTGGCCATGTTCTCTCCCTAACTTTAAGTCGGGTCACAATCCTGATCTCAATGTAACTGAATGTTTATGTTGACGGCGGATGAAGATGAGCTATGCAGGTTTGGAAATCCTTATGGAATGCTTTTAGGGATCCTTGGGTTCCTGACTATCGAAGGGGTTGGGGCTTAGAACTGCAGCAAATTGGGCCAGGGTGTGGCGCAACTGATCCAGGTTTTGGCCGGTGGTGGCGGAAACAAACAGGGCCTTCGGGTAGAGCAGGCGCACATCCTCTACCCATTCGGGATCCAGGCGGTCGATTTTGTTAAACACCAGTTGCCGGGGGCCGGTGGCCAAGGGCATCTCGTCCAGCAAGGTTTCCACCGCCTCGATTTGCCCCTCCCAGTTGGGGTGGGAGAGATCCACCACATGTAGTAGGGCATCGGCTTCCGTCACCTCTTCCAGGGTGGCTTGAAAGGCATCCACTAGTTGGTCTGGCAATTCGGTTAGAAATCCCACCGTGTCGGTCAGCAGGACCGCCTGCCGGTTGGGCAGCTCCAGCCGCCGGGTAGTGGGATCCAAGGTGGCAAAGAGCTGGTCGGCGGCGTACACCTCGGCATGGGTGAGGGCATTGAGAAGGCTGGACTTGCCGGCGTTGGTGTAGCCCACCAGGGCCACCACAGGAATTTGGGATCCCTCGCGGCGTTGGCGCAACCGCTGCCGGTGGTGGCGCAATTCTTCCACCTGTTGCCGCAGCTTGCTGATGCGCCGTTGGATGGCCCGCCGCTCCATTTCCAGTTGGGTTTCCCCCGGGCCACGAGTGCCGATGCCCCCGCCCAAACGAGACATGGTGCGCCCGCGACCGGCCAAGCGAGGTAGCAAGTACTGCAGTTGGGCCAGCTCCACCTGCAGCTTCCCGGCTCGGGTTCTGGCCCGCTGGGCAAAAATATCCAGGATCACCTCGCTGCGATCCACCACCCGCACCCCCACCGCCTCTTCCAAGGTGCGCACCTGGCTGGGGGTGAGTTCCCGGTCGAACACCACCAAGTTAGCGCCCAGATCCTGGACCAGCAGAGCCAGCTCTTGCACCTTACCGGATCCGATTACCGTGGCCGAATTGGGGCCTTCCCGCCTCTGCCAGAGGGCTTGCAGCACCTGTCCGCCGGCACTCTCCACCAGGCGGCTCAGCTCCGCCAACCCATCCATGAGATCCTCGTAGCTCTGCCCGGACTCCTGCAGCCCCACCAGGATGGCCCGATCCTGATCCAGATCCACCTGGCGGGCGGTCAACTGGCGCCGAAACCCATCCTCCAGCTCCGCCACCAGCTCCTGCAGATCCTGTTCTGCCAGGATCCCCAAAGGCAAAGGCTCAGAAACCTGCCAACGGCGCTCTCCCTCCGGCAGCAGATGGGCCAGATAGGCCCGGTGAACAAAGCCCGTAGCCGCTCCTCCCCGGCGTCGGTGCCCTCCTGACTTGGACACGGAAAGGGTGATGAGGGCATCCAAACGCTGCAAAGCCATGGCCGTCAGCGCTTTTTGACCGGGGCCCCCCTCCCCCATTTGGGTGGTGATGCAGCGGATCCCGGATAGGCGCTCGGCCCCCTGGCGGGGCAATTCCCAAGCCGGGATCTGGGTTTCAAAAGGGGATCCCACCCCTACGCGGATCACCTGGCCGCGCCGGTTGAGGTAAACGCTGATGGGCTGACCTTCCAGATCTTGGGTCAGGGATCCCAGCCGTTGGGCAAACTCCACCGTCACCAGGCGGTTGGGGGGTAGGCGCAGTTGATAGAGCCGTTGCAGTTGCTTTTGTTGGTGGGGCTTTAACCCTTTGGCCTGTTCACGAAAGCGTCGCGTAGCGATGGCAGAACCAAAGCGGGGGTCGGTCGGATGGCGAGAGGCGCTAGCCCTGGGCATAGGGATGGGGAAAGACCCAAAAACAAGCTTTCATCTACCATACACGCTAGCTGCTGGCAGGAACTTGGGATCCAAAAGCAACGGCGGCAAACACTGGCCTAGTGTTGGATCTGCCCAAGCAGGGATCCCTGTATCGAGCCTGCTGTTGGTGAGGGAGTTTCCAAATCAGTTAGGCATCTCTTTCGCTCTGTGTTCCAGAACCCTGCTGCAACTTGGAATAGCTGCATAGGAATAGCTGCATAAATTGGAAAAAGCCGTCGTGCCAGCTCTTGGTTTTGATGCACAATTTCAATATCACCCCATTTTCTGTGCAAATATTCGGCAACCAGACTACGATGACAGTGCTCAGGAGTGGCTTTACTGCAAAGTAGCATCCTCCATCGAGAATACTTTTATCCACTTGGTCTTCGGGGTAGGATGAAGAAAGGGAACTTTTTAGAGTTTTCGAAAAACGACTTATGTCCAAAGCTAGATGCGAGGAAGGCGGTGATTATGGACAACTTAAACATTCATAGGAGTCGGGAAGTTGCGGAGTTGATTGGGGGGACAGGTGCGCGAATCCTATACCTGCCTGTGTATGCGCCGGAGTTGAATCCCTTCACGCCAGTGGGCCGTAGGCCTTTTGAGATGATGGGGTCGGTATAGAAGCATTTTATTCGGCAGTTATGCAGAGCGGGCAAGTATAGCATGGAGCAGATAGTGGAGACATCTTTGTTACTTATCCATCCATCCTGCCTCCGAAGTTGGTTTGTGAAGTGTTGCTGCTGTACCCCTTGGCTCCTTAACAGGCTGTAACTTGAGATAGCTTTTCTATTCAGTCTGCCATTTAACTAGCGGCAGTTGTCCCTGTTCATCCTAAGTTGAAACAGCCACAACCTATGGATCTGATTTTGCGCCGAGCCAACTTGCCAGATGGCCGCAAAGGGGTCGATATCGGCATTGAGGGAGACCGCATTGTTGCTGTGGAAAACAACTTGCAAGCCACTGCCCCCCAAGAAATGGATGTCAGCAACCGCTTGGTGTCGCCCCCTTTTGTGGACGCCCACTTTCACCTGGATGCTACCCTCACCTACGGGATCCCGCGCGTTAACCAATCGGGAACCCTGCTGGAAGGGATCGCCCTCTGGGGGGAGTTGAAGCCGCTGCTGACTCCTGAGGCGGTGATGGAGCGAGCCCTAACCTATTGCGACTGGGCAGTAGCGCGTGGGATCCTGGCCATCCGCGCCCATGTGGATGTGTGCGACCCCAACCTGTTGGCGGTGCGGGCGCTCCTGGAAGTCAAACAAAAAGTGGCTCCCTACTTGGATTTGCAACTGGTGGCTTTTCCCCAGGATGGCTACTATCGCTCGCCGGGGGCGGTGCAGCTCCTGGAAAAGGCTCTGGATTTGGGGGTAGAGGTGGTGGGCGGGATCCCCCACTTCGAGCGGACGATGGCCGAAGGGACAGCTTCGGTGCGGGCCCTATGCGAGATTGCAGCGGCGCGGGGTCTGCGGGTGGATCTGCACTGCGACGAGACCGACGATCCGCTTTCGCGCCATGTGGAAACCCTGGCCTACGAAACGCTGCGGCTGGGCTTGCAGGGGCGGGTAGCCGGATCCCACCTGACTTCCATGCACTCGATGGACAACGCCTACGTCAGCAAACTGATCCCCCTGATGGCCGAGGCAGAGTTGGGGGTGATCGCCAACCCGCTGGTCAATATGGTTCTTCAAGGTCGCCACGATACCTACCCCAAGCGGCGGGGGCTAACCCGAGTGCCTGAGCTGATGGCTGCAGGCTTGACGGTAGCCTTTGGCCATGACTGTGTGATGGATCCCTGGTACCCTTTGGGCAGCGGCAACATGCTGGAGGTGGCCCACATGGGGATCCACGCCGCCCAACTGACCGGCTATGAGCAGATGCGCCAGTGTTTTTTGGCGGTTACGGAAAACCCGGCCCGCATTCTGGGGTTGGAAGGCTACGGCCTGAAACCCGGCTGCTATGCCGATTTGGTGGTGCTCCAGGCTGCTGATGCCGTCGAAGCCATCCGCTTGAAACCGGCTTGTTTGTATGTCTTCCGGCGGGGACGGCTGATCGCCCAAACGCCGCCTGTGGTTGCCCAACTCCATCTGCCTGAGCGCCCCACCCAGGTGGAGTTCACCCGCCAGCTTTAGACGTTAACGACGCACGGTGCCGCTGAAGCCGCTGGCTTTGAATTGCTCCAGGGTGAGGGGCAGGGGGCTGGTTATGGGCACCGAGATGCGAATTGAAAAAGGGCTCTCGCCGGGAGGAACTTCTGCAATGGCCCCCAGGCGGGTACGCTCCGGCAGAACCTCGTTGCCGTTGGCATCGTAAAGCCGACCGAAGACATCCGCGTTCAGCAGGGTATTTTTGGAGCGGTTGACCACTGTGCCTTCGACGAACAGGCACCTGGCCGGTATGGGGTTGCCGTTGCTGGTCACCAGGTTGGTGTATTCGGGGGTATCGGGACAGGGGGTGACGTGGAGATCCTTCAGTTGCAGGGGGATCGCCCCAAAGCCCATCAAGAGCACCGCCAATGCCACACAGCCAAAGCTCATGCAGACAAGACGCAGCTTTTGGGTTAGCCACTGCGCCGGCTTCCAAACTTGGCTCATCGTTTTTCCTCCAAGGCCCACCCTCTTTAGTCTAGGGGATCCCCGTCTCGTAGAACCTCTCCTCGGTTTGGATCCCATCCAGGCGCTGATCCCAAGGATCCTGAGGCAGGGGCTGCTCCAGCAAGCAGGCTTGGGGGAGGATGCCCCACTTGGGCACACTGGGATCCGGCAAAGCGGCCAAAAAGCGGTCGTAATAGCCGCCGCCATAGCCCAAACGCCTTCCCCAACGATCGCAGGCCAGGGCAGGCACCAGGATCAAATCCGCCTCGGTGGGGTCGAGGGTTTTGCTGTGGGGAGAGGGCTCCAGTAGCCCCCGGCGATTGGGAATCAGCTCAGCCGAGCCGTACCGGTGCCACTGCATTTGCCGCCGCGGCAGACAACGGGGGATCCCCCACTGCTTCTCCGGGAAAAGGACAAACAGGGATCCCAAGTCCACCTCGGAGCCGAAGGCCACATAGGCCAGGATGGTTTTGGCGGCCAAAAGTTGGGGGCAAGAGGCCAAATGAGCCACGATCTTCTGGCTGATAAGGGATCTGTCCAACCTCTGCCGTAGCTGGCGAAAGTGCTGGCGCAGGCGAGCTTTTTCTAGGGCAGGATCTGCTGCCAGAGAACTGGGCCGCCAAGAAGAAGACAGTTCCGGGGAAGGGAGTTCCTGCACAAGCCCAATGCCGCTTGGATATTCGGTCTCTGCAAGATCTGAATCTACTGGATGGCCAGGAGCTCCACTTCAAAATCCAAGGTGGCATTGGGGGGGATCACGCCGCCGGCGCCGCGGCTGCCATAGGCCAACTCCGGCGGAATGCGCAAGTACCGCTTGCCCCCCACTCGCATGGTGGCCAGCCCTTCCTCCCAACCGCGGATGACTTGGCCTACTCCGTAGGTGAAGACAAAAGGCTGATTGCGCTTGTAGGAGCTATCGAAGATGGTGCCATCCTGTAGCTTGCCCACGTAGTTGACCACCACCGTTTGCCCCGGCTGAGGCGAAGGCCCACTGCCTTGAGCAATATCGTAGTATTGCAATCCCGACTCGGTGGTGATGAAGTCCTTGGCTGGGGATTGCACGCTCACCACCGGATTGTCTTTGGCCCGCGACAGAGCCACGGCCGGCTGGCCGCCCCACACCCCGAGCCACAGCAAACACAGCACCAGCAGCAGCACCCGTTTCATCGTTGGCATCCCCCCGCCGCCGACTTTTGGCTTTCCTTTAACAATCTTAGGGGATCCCGTCAGCCTTTCAGTTCGGCAAATTCGATAATCTGACCCTGGTGATCCCGCACCCAAAAGACAAAGGGTTTCTCGGAGCGAATGCTGTTGCGGATCCCTTGTTTGTTGATTCGCTTCAGAAGGGCCTTAAGGGACTCCCGCTCATAGCTGACATGGCGATAGCGAACGCCGCTGCTGCGGCCCGCTGCCGGTACAGTCCCGTAAGCAGAAGCAGATGAGGAGCTAGGCCTAGAGGCGTTGCCGTAGGAACCGGACCCCGCATAGGGATCTGTAGAGCCAGGGATCACGTGCAATTGAACATTGTCGGAGAGTTGGTACCAAAGTCCGGGGGTATCCAATTGGGTGGGCCCAGAGGTGGGACGGGCTTTGGCATCGAAGCGGGGACTGAGGCCAATATCCCCTGGAAAGTAAGCGGATCCTAGGCTGTAGCCGACCATGCTTTGCTCGTAGCCGTAGTAGTACTGCAGGGGCAGCTCCGCTTCCGGCAGTTTCAACACCTTCTCGTAAAACCCTCTGGCCTGCTCCAAGTCCGGCACGATGATGGTGTGGACACGGGGAGCGCCACTTAAAAATGTCCACATGGCCCCCCCATAGGCCGATAGCAGCAAAAACATCAGCCCCTTGGTGGAGAGCAAAACCTCCAGGGGGATCAGGGGCAGCATCAGTCCGGGTGGGATGACCATCAGCACTTGTCCATTCGCGGGTGGCTCTATGTCCAGTATAGGATCCGGGGAGAATCCTGGCCTTGGCCCACGCTCGATGAAGCTCGCTCTGTTTGCCCCCAGCCCGCGCGCCCGCTGGTTGGCCGACTCCCTGATCCCCCTCCTAGGCAAGGAGGTCATCTGCTGGAGCAAAGCTGAACCGCAGGGGCTGCCCTCCCCCTGGCAAGCCTACGGGGATCCCAGCCATCCCACAGCGCCCAGATCTCTGGCAGAAGCTGTTGCCCAAACTTGGCCCCAGGTGCAGGGCTGTCTTTTCATCCTGGCTGCCGGCTCGGTGGTGCGGCTCATTGCCCCTCTCCTGCAGGATAAGCAGCGGGATCCGGCGGTGGTGGTGGTGGACGAAGCCGGTCGCTGGGCCATTAGCCTGTGCGGGGGACATGTGGGGGGAGCAGACGCCCTGGCCCGACAGGTGGCTGCTGCTTTGGGGGCCCAGCCGGTTCTCACCTCTGCTTCCGAGGGGCTGGGGATCCCGCCTTTGGATTTGCTGGGGGATCCCTATGGCTGGCGGCGGGGCCAAGGGGATTGGAATGAGGTGGCCGCTGCCTTGGCTCGTGGGGAGCCCGTGGCCGTTCACCAAACCTGTGGCACGCAACTTTGGCGGCGGGCTTGGCCGGCAGAGTATCCCCTGGTGGCTGCCTCCCCTCCCCATCCTGTGGCCCACATTTGGATTGGGGAATACCTCTCCCCTGCCACGGGGATCCCAACCGTGCACTGGCATCCGCGGGTGCTCTGGGTGGGGGTGGGCTGCGAGCGGGGCACTACCCGCGTTTGGCTAGAGGGATCCCTGCGCCGCCTGCTGCAGGCCCATGGGCTGGCTTTTGAGGCCATTGCCGGCTTGGCCACCTTGGAGCTGAAGCAAAACGAGCCAGGTCTTCTGGAGCTGGCCCAAGCCTATGGCTGGCCCATTGAGTTTTTCTCGGCAGAGGCCTTGGCCGGGATCCCGGTTCCCCACCCTTCGGAGGCGGTGCGGCAGGCGGTGGGCACCCCCTCGGTAGCGGAGGCGGCTGCCCTCTTGGCAGCTCAGACTTGTCAGACTTGGGGAAGAGGTGACAAGGTTCCTGAGAGGCCATCCTGTGTTGCGGAGAAGGTAGAGCCCTTTGGGGGAGCAACCCTCCTCTGCCCCAAGCAGGTCTTCACCTCGAAAACCGAAGGGGCCTGTACCCTGGCCATTGCCCGCGCTGCCCGGGAATATTCCCCTCGCAGCGGCCACCTCTGGCTCATCGGCACCGGCCCTGGGGATCTGGGTCAATTGACTTTGGCTGCCCGTATGGCTTTAACTCAGGCCGATGTGGTTGTTGGCTACCAGCTTTATCTGGATCTGGTGGATCCCCTTTTGCACCCCGGCCAAATCCGGGAGGCCTCTCCCATTACCCAAGAGCTGCAGCGGGCCAAACAGGCCATCGCTTGGGCGCAGCAGGGGCTGAAGGTGGCGGTGATTTCTTCGGGGGATGCGGGCATTTACGGCATGGCGGGGCTAGTGTTGGAGTGCTTGGTCCGCTCTGGCTGGGATGGGATCCGCCCTTCTCTGGAGGTGCTGCCGGGGATCTCTGCCTTCCAGGCGGCTGCTGCCCGGCTGGGGGCTCCGCTCATGCACGACTTCTGCGCCATTTCCCTCTCGGATCTGCTTACCCCCTGGCCAGTGATTGCAAAACGCCTGCAGGCGGCTGCAGCTGCCGATTTTGTGGTGGCCCTTTACAACCCCCGCTCCCGGCAGCGGGTGGATCCCTTCCTCAAGGCTCTGCAGATCTTTTTGCAGGCCCGGCCCGCCCATACCCCTGTGGCTTTGGCCCGCAACCTCTACCGCCCTGGCGAAACCCTCCACCTCACCACCCTAGGGGAGCTGGATCCAGAGCAGGTGGACATGCTCACCCTGGTCTTTATCGGCAACTCCCAGACCTTTCGCCATGGAGACCGGCTGATTACCCCGCGGGGCTATTGCCTGGGCGAAGAACCCACTTGACGGGTGTTAAGCCCAGACTCAAAACACCATCAGATGCCGGGGATCCAACTGTAGCCACCAGGGGGATCCCCAACCTTCCACCTCTCGCCAGCGCTCCCGCCACACCTCGGCTTGCAGGTGGTAGTCCTGGCTGTGGGCAGGAGGGCTGCCCAGCTTAAAGAAGAGGGTCAGCCGGTGGGGGGTCTCGCTCCACTTCACCAGCCAAGCGGGAAACGTGTTGGGCAGCTTCCCGTCGGTCCGGAAGGTGAGGTGGTGGGCGCGGATGGCGATGTATTCTCCCGCTGGGGATCCCTGTACCTGCAGCTCACAGCCCCAATCCAAGGCCAGCACTCGCTGAGAGCCCAGGAGCTTGGCCCGCGAGATGTTTTTGCAACCCGTCAGTTGCGCCACACTAAGGCAGGGGGGAGCCTCAAATAGCTGACGCTTGTCCCCCTGGGCAATGATTCGCCCCTGCTCCATTACAGCCAGATCCCCGCAGAGGCGGAAGGCTTCCTCAATGTTGTGGGTTACCAAAAGCGTGACTCCCTTGTAGTCGGCTAGGATCTCCCCCATCTCCTGCTCCAGATGGCTGCGCAGGTGGGCATCCAAAGCAGAAAAAGGCTCATCTAGCAGCAAGATCTCCGGCTCAGAAGCCAACGCTCGCGCCAAGGCCACCCGCTGCTGCTGTCCTCCAGAGAGCTCGGTGGGGTAGCGGTTTTCCCAGCCTTTCAGCTTGACCAACTGGAGCTGGGCCTGGATCCGCTCTTGTTTTTCCGCTTCGCTCAAGCCCGCAGGGATCCCAAAAGCGATGTTCTGGGCGACAGTGAGATGGGGAAACAGAGCGTAGTTCTGGAAGATCACCCCTACCCGTCGCTGAGCGGGGGGCAGCCGGATCCCCTGTTCGGCGTCGAACAGGGCCCGCTCGTTGAGCAAAATGCGCCCACCATCCGGGGTTTCGATCCCGGCAATGCAGCGCAAAAGTAGGCTTTTGCCGGATCCAGAGGCCCCCAGCAGTCCTAATGGCCGCCCGTCGCAGCTCAGTTGCGCCTGCAGCTCAAATTGGGGCAGCTTCTTGTCAATGTCCACCCAGAGGCGGGGGGCCGGAGTTGAGAAATCCAGATCCCTTCTGGCCAGAACCCGCAGGGGGCGAGGGGGAAGCTGCTGCAGAGGCTGTCGCTGAAACCAAAGGTTAACTGCCGTCATCACCCCCAAGGACAACCCCAAGACCAGGGCCGAGCTGATGGCCGCCCCCCGCATATCCCCCGCCTGAACGGCAAAGAAGATGGCCATGGATAGGGTTTGCGTGCGGCCCGGGATATTGCCTGCCAGCATCAAGGTGGCGCCGAACTCCCCCAGAGCGCGAGCAAAACTGAGGGTAACCCCCGCTAGGATCCCCGGCAAGGCCAGTGGGATCAGCACCCGCGTAAAAATCTTGGCCCTACTTGCTCCCAGGGTGCGGGCTGCCGCCACCAGCGTCGGGTCGATCTGCTGGAAAGCTCCCAGGGCCGTGCGGTACATCAGGGGCAGGGCCACCACCGCTGCCGTGATCACCCCGGCATACCAGGTGAAGATGACCGACAAGTTCAGCGAGGCCAAAAGTTGTCCCAGAAGGGTTCGCCGGCCAAACAGCAGCAACAATAGGAACCCCACCATGGTGGGCGGCAACACCAGCGGCGCCAACAAGAGGGCCTCGATGAGAGAGCGCCAGCGACCTCGGTAGTGCAACATCCCGTAAGCTGCCAGCGTCCCCACCCCAAAGGTGATGCCCGTGGCCAAGCCGGCAATCCGTAGGGAGATCCAAAGCGGGGATAGGTCGTAGTCGCTCATTTGGAGTAACTCATCCGCGCCATTGCAGAGGGATCCCTCACAGGCGGATAAAGCCGTACTTCACAAACACCTCTGCTGCTTCTTCTGAGGTTAAAAACTCCAAGTAAGACTGTCCGGCGGGAGTATCGCGCACCAATGCCACCGGGTAGATAATTGGCGTAATGGGATCCGCCGTAGCCACCACCCGCACCCGATCCGAAAGCTGAGCATCCGAGGTAAACAGGATCCCAGCGTCAGCATTGCCCTGTTCTACCGCCGTTAAGATTTCCCGCACCGTGCTGGCAAACACCATCTTGGGCCGCAGCGTCTCAAACACCCCTGCTTGGGTGAGAATTTCCTGGGCATAGCGTCCGGCGGGCATGGCCTGCAGATCCCCAATGGACAGAACCCGGATCTCTTCCGCCACCAAGTCGGCAAAATCCTGAACCTTGGTTCTGGCATTGGCAGGCACAATTAAAGCCATGCGATTGCTGAGAAGATCTCGCCGGGATCCCTCCACCAGCAGGTTTTGCTTGGCAAGGGCGTCCATAAAAGAGGCGGCTGCGAAAAATACCACGTCCAAAGGAGCCCCCTGCTCCACCTGTTGCTGGAGAGAGCCGGAATTGGCGAAGTTGTACTCAACCTTGATGTCGGGATAGCGGGCGGTGAACAACCGGTCGATTTCCGTTAAAGCCGGTTGCAAGCTCACCGCAGCCCCCACCAAAATGGGCTGAGATTGTGCCAAGCCGGGAGCCGACCCCCACCTCAAAGCCAGGGCGGCCAGGATCCCTAGGAATAACATTGCAGTTCTTCGTTTCATAGCCATTTTTCTTTGACCCGTGACAACTCTCAGAACAGGAAAATCCGCCAATGGTTCGGTGCTTTTGACTGTCGGAATTGGGTTGTAATTTGTATCTGTAGATACACACCTAGACTATCGGCAGCCATTCCTCCCCAGAGGCAACGATAAGCATCTGATAGTATTGAAACCAATGTTGAATGGCCATCTGCCGAGATCCCTTCTTGTTCAGTTTGGTCAACACCCCTGTTGCTTTAAGTGTTCAACAAAGGAGAAGTCATGCAAATCAGCACTCGCAACTTTTTTAAAGGAACTGTAAAAAGCTTCCAGGTGGGCATGGTCAATGCCGAAATTGTTCTGGAAGTTGCACCAGGCATAGAAATAACAGCCATTATTTCTAAGCACTCTGCCGAACGGTTGGGTATAGCAGTTGGAAAAGAAGCGTATGCTGCCATTAAAGCCTCAGATGTGGTCATCGCCGTGGATTAGTGGTGGATTAGCAAATTGAGTGACTGGCCTAGACTTGCTGTTGCCTGGGATCCAAATACAGGGCTTTGATAAGGCGCTGGCGATCGTTTAGGCTGATCCGAAGCCGCCCATTCTCTACATCCCGCACCCAGCTCTGGCTGCGCCCCAGCCTCTGGGCCAATTCCCGCTGGCTGATTCCCTTTTGCCGGCGTGCCGCCGAGATATCCGCTCCACGCAAAGCTTTGCTTGAGGGGAAGTCTTTTGGGTTTTCGGGAGGGCCAGGGAGATCCGAGTCTGTTGCAACAGGCGCAGACTTTGCCCTACGCTGCCGCCGAGATCCCGATTCTCGGGTTGGGGATCTGGCTTCTTGAACTACTCGACGATGCCAGTCGGAGGGCAGATGAAATCGTTGAATGCGAGCCTGCATCAAGAGTCCCCACTTGCCCCGCGGCCCGGCAGCGGTCAGCAGGCCGCCATTATTGGCATCTTCAATCCAAAAGTTCAATGCCTCGTCCGCATCCTCGGGCACAGCTTCCAGGCGAGCCCACAGGGGTTGAATGGAAGAAGGATAGGTGAGGGGATCGAACTCCGGCTTGAGGCCGTAGTGGTTGAGAACCTCCAGATCGCTTTCAAAGGTGCGCACCAGCCGTTTGCGTTCTTGGAGATTGAGATAAGCTTCCTGCAGTCGCTCTTCCCCGTAGGCCACTCGCATCAGGGTGGGCACCGTCAGACGCTGTTGCCGCCCCATCCTCACTTTGAACAACAGCCACAGCAGCAGGCGCATGGCTCCTTCATGGTGTTGCCAATGGCTCATCACGGCCTGCAGCAGGGATAGGGGCAGGCTGCTGTACTGATAAAAGGCTTGCCCCTGGCGGCACCCTTGTCGATTGAGAAAGTACCGTGTCCATTCGCCGGGCTGAATCGCCCAAGTCAGGCCCACCAGATGGTTGCAGCCCTGCTCATCTTTTTGAAAGTGGCGATGCATCTTGAGCAGCCTCCACAGAGGGCCAGCCGGTACCGAAAACCCCTTCACCCGCCCCTGATCCGGCCAATCGATGGAGACTTGAATCCGACAGAGCTGCTCTATCCAGGTCATGAACAGGTGGAGACGGGTCATCTTGCTCAGATCTTTACGTTTATCCCAGCCCAAATAGGACTCCAATTGTGAGTCGGTGAAAACAAAGGATTCCTTCCAGGGGCTATCCAACCCGGCGGCATAGGCAGCAAAAATAAGATGCAAACAGGCAGTTCGCACATCGATCGGAGCACTTTGTGGGATCCCGTCCAAACATAGAGTTAGGGTCAGAGATCCCTGGTTGTGGCCAACAGATTTCTGATAGCAAACCTGGTTATCTCCCTGCTTTTGCAGATTGAGAGATTGAAATTGAGATAGGAAATTGCAAGCTTCCCAGACCACAATTGACGAAGCAAAAGCCTGGCTATGGCCGTTCAAAAATAGAGGTGGACTGCTGCGAATGCGGGCCGTGACCGTGCGGTTGCGCCCCTTCATGGCTTCATAAGGCTGCGGGGCAGAACCGGGACACAGGCTAACGCACTGAGGTTCTGGGAAGAAACCTTCGCAGTCATTGCACAACAGAGGATTAATCCAGTATTCCCCATCCTGGACAACGATAGCTTTTGTAGGGCAGCTATCTACGCAAGCGTGGCAACCGATACAATCCCCTGAGATTTGATAAGCCATAGCCCTCGAACTCCATAGCGTTTCCCTGTAGCTCTCCTTTGTTCACGCCTGCTATCGCATCTGCAAAACCCTAAACCCGGCCATGGAGACCTTCCTCGCAAAGCCGTGGCAGCCCGGCGAGAGACCTTAGTTTAAGGTCTGTTTCCTAAGCTCAATTCGTGAACTGGATTGAACGATACCTCAAAAGATCCCCGGCAGGCCAGGGAGATTTGGTCTAGGGTGAACCTTCTGGAAAGCTTTGTTTTCTCTTAACTTCTAATGTTTGCAGTGAACTTTTGAGATGGCTTTGCAGGCTACTCCTCCCCCTTGAGAGCCTTTTGGGGATCCGAACTGCAGCAAGTGTCAGGCAAAACGCTCAATAACCAAGCCGACACAAGGTCGTCCGCCCACCCAATACGCCGATTCATCGGCCAGGTTGTGGCTTGGCTCCAGATGCCAACCCAAGGGATTGGGTTCTAGCTCCAGCGCCCGCACGATTTCCTCTGGGCTTAGTCCTGTGCAGAGTTGGATGTGTTGTAACTTGGGGAAAGGCTTTTCCACAAGGCTAAGCTCTTCAGCAGCTTTAAGGATGGAGCCCAGGTGTAGCAAACAGGTGTTCATAGCTTTGCTCCCAAATCAAGATAGATTATGAAGAGATGTGCTTACCTTGAGTGTCTCTCATTGCAAGTTAAAAATTGGGTAAATAGACTACATTTTAGAAGGCTCTTGGCAAATTTAAGATTGTTTTCTTATTCGGTTCTTGGGGAGGCGCTAGGGTGCAACGGGGATCCATGTAAACCCAGATGGGTTTAGCTAAATGAGCAGGAAGGGAAAGTTGGCCACTGGGTAGGAGTAGGATCCACTCAGGGTGACGTTGGATAACCTGGAGATAGGTGCCCACAGTGAGACCCATTTGCTGCAATTGGGCGCAAGCAGCTTCGGATCCGCGCAGTTGGTAGATGCGACCTTCTTCTCCAACCTTCATGAGTTGGAGAGGAGATATGGTTATTGAGATCTTAGGGACGGTGGGCGGTGCCAACATACAGGGATCCCTAATTCTAGAAAACTAGAAAAAAATAGAAAAAAGGCTGCTTAAGCCTAGCGGCAAGCAGCTGGAGAGCGGCGGTCTATCAAACCAAGTAAGCTTCCTGGTGAGTGCGAATCGTACAATTGGAGCGAGGTTTAGCCACGCAGAGCAGCACAAATCCTTTGGCTATTTGCTCCTCATCCAGAAAGGTTTGCTCCGATTGATCGACTTCTCCTTCTACCACTTTGGCCACGCAAGAGGAACAACTACCGGAGCGGCAGGAAGAGGGCAAGTCCACATCTTGATCCTCAGCCGCTTCTAGGATGGTTGAATCTTCATCTACTGAGATATAGGTACAGCCTGTTAAGGGCTCAAGGGGTACAATAGCAGCACTTAGCAAACCAACTTCGGAAGGAGGATGGATTGATCAGTAGTAAAGAAGTCTTC
>NZ_JBSSAC010000038.1:0-27431 GCF_054058315.1 Thermostichus sp. MS-CIW-40 | reverse complement strand
GCATTGCTAATCACCCGACGGAGCGCCTGACAGACGTGGTTGGCTTTCAGCCCCGTTGCTGCCCTTACCGGCCGATAGACCAAGTGGTGCAGCTTAGCGGTGTTCCAGCAGTTCTTTTGTTTGGCGGTGTCGAGAATCTGGTTGCAAGCATTCGCAAAGCCCTGCAAAGTGCGGTCAATTTCTTGACGCAACTCTTGTGGGACTATCAGCTTGCAACGTACGGATATAGTCTGGCTCATGGGCTTATTGTAGTTTATCCAGACTTTGGCCGGCAAACCTATATCGAGGCGGGCTTTCCTCCCGACACCAAGCCTGCGGCTATGGTGCGGGCCTCCAGCCCGAAAATTTGGTGATCCGCATGGTTAAGAGGGAGTGAGGGGTGGCAAAAACGTTCAGCAATACCTAAACTCGGTACGGCATTGCCCTCCCCTTGGATGCTGTTTTCAAAAGTTTTGGGTATTGGGTAACCTCACCCCGCAGCTTGCCCCGGCGTCGATGATAGAGTACAGAGGAGTCTTCTGCGCGAGCCCTTTATGCCTCAGTCCAAACCCCAAGAATCCCCAGCCCGCAAGCTCCTCAACATTTTGCTGCTGGTGGTGGGCACGGTAACTTTCTTGGGCTTCTCCTTTGGCCCGCTATTCCAGGCCCTCGGGCCTTCCGAATCTCCAGAGGCCAGCCTGGTAACCGAGCAACTGCGGGCCCAGGCAGACGGCTATCGCGTCGTGCTGGAGCGGGAGCCGGATAACCCCATTGCCCTGCGGGGGTTGATCGACACCCAACTGCAGCTCAACGAGCCGCAAGGGGCCATTGAGCCGCTGAAGAAGCTGGTGGAACTGGAGCCCAAAAATCGGCAACTGCGAGCTTTTTTGGCCCAAATCCAACAGGATACGGGGGATTTTGAAGGGGCATTAGAACAGCTCCAGATCCTTTACGAGGGGGATCCCAAAGATGGCCAGGTGCTGCAGCAGTTGGTGGATGTGCAGCTAACCCTGGGCCGCACCTCTGAGGCCATTGCCCTGCTGGAGAAGCATCTTGAAGAAGTGCCGGAAGATAATGATGTACGTTTGCGCTTGGCCTTTGTCTACGCCCGCAACAACCAGACTGAGAAAGCTGTAGTCCTCTACGACAAGTTGATTGCGGCGGATCCCAGTGATTTCACTCCCGTGCTCGGCAAAGCCATAGCCCTCAGCTCTGCCACCGATGAAAACCTACGGGCAAAAGCGCCTGAGCTGTTTGAGCAAGCAGCCCGGCTGGCCCCGCCCCAAGTTCGGGAGCAAATCCAGCAGCAAGCAGAGATTTATGCTCAGGTGAACCGGCCCCAGACGGTCGAGAACCAAAACAGCAACCCCTCCCCCTGAGCAGGTTTTCAACCGTTAGGCTAATCCAGGTGTTGAGAAGCTGATCCCTGACGGTTCTCAGTTGACCCGATAGGGAGAGCTACGGAAAAGACTCAAGCGCCTTTTCTACAGAGGGGTAGATTTCGTAAATGGTATCCAAACCGACGATGGAGAAGAGCAGCTTGACTTGCTCCTGCAGGCCGCAGAACTTGAGTTGATAGCCTAAAGTGCGGCAATGGCGATGCGCCCAAACCAGAACCGACAACCCCATGCTGTCGATCAGGCTAACCTGACTAAGATCCAACAAGAAATGTCCCGGTTTCTCGGTGAGAATTTGGCTTAGCTCTTTCCGTACCTCGCGGGCAATCGCGGCGTTGAGCCTTTCACTGTGCAATTTCACAACCGTAACAGGGGATCCCTTGTGGCTGAGCCGGATGCAGACATCCATGAAAAGCCCGGCAGGTTTGAGGGGGGAATGGGCACAGGCACGATGGAACCAAACTGATTTTGAATTGCTAAATCACCATGAGTATGAGTTTGTCCTCACTGGGCTTCTCTTGCAAGCATTCTTGGACACTTTTCCCTTACAGGTTAGAACTGGCATGAACGGGATCCCTGCCTGGGCTGGAGATGCTGCCGCCCTGAGCCTATTGGTTATGCAAGTGCCGATGCTGGCGGTGCTGCTGGCGCGGCTGCTGCCCTCTTTGCGGCGCCCTTCCCCTCTGCCTCCCGGTCAGCCTGGGATCCCTTTGCAGCCGGGCTTGGTCAGCGTGTTGCTGCCTACTCTCAACGAAGCGGAACGCATCGATCCCTGCCTGGAAGGATTGCACCAACAGAGCTCCGTCCTGCGGGAGGTGCTGGTGGTGGACAGCCGCTCTCAAGATGGCACCCCCGAAAAAGTGCTGCAGATGGCCAAGCGGGATCCGCGCTTCCGTCTGGTAACCGACGATCCCCTCCCCGGCGGATGGGTGGGCCGCCCCTGGGCTTTGCACTACGGATTTCTCCAGTCGGATCCGGCCTCTGAGTGGATCCTGGGCATCGACGCCGATACCCGCCCCCAGCCAGGCTTGGTGGAGCGCCTGCTGGAAACCGCCCAGGCCCAAAGGCTCGACCTGATCACCCTGGCACCGCAGTTTATCCTGCAGCACTGGGGGGAAGGCTGGCTGCAGCCGGCTCTTTTGGTAACCCTGATCTATCGCTATGGGGCCGCCGGAGACACCGCCACCCTGCCGGAACGGACGATGGCCAATGGGCAATGTATGCTAGTGCGCCGGTCGGTGCTGGAAGCCATGAACGGCTACACGCTGGCGCGGGTCTCCTTCTGTGACGATGTCACCTTGGTGCGGCAGATTGCGGCAGCCGGCTTTAAAGTAGCTTTTTACGACGGTCGGCACCTGCTCAAGGTGCGCATGTACACTTCTTTTGGCGAAACTTGGCGAGAGTGGGGCCGATCCCTCGATTTGAAAGATGCCACCCCTGTGGCCCAGTTGTGGGGGGATATAGCTCTCCTCGTCCTCACCCAAGGGATCCCTGGGCCGGTGGTTGTAGGGCTGTTGGGCAAAGCCGGGATGGGGTTTCCCTTTTCCCTGACGGAGCAGGTGCTGCTGGGGCTTAACCTAGGCTTACTGATTCTGCGCTTAGGTGTACTGCTGGGCATTCGCGGCTCCTATCAGGATCCCCCTTGGACGTTCTGGATGTCGCCTCTGGCGGATCCCTTGGCCGTTCTGCGGATAATCCTATCTGCCCTCAGCCGGCCCCGCTCTTGGCGCGGGCGCACCTACTAGGAGAGCCCTCAATCGGCTATTGCCTCGGGATCCACGCCCAACTCCCGCAATTTCGCGGCTAGGCGCTGCTGTTCCAGACGGGCCTGTTCGAGAGCTGCCTCTGCCGCTTCGGCCCGCTGCCGTTCCTGTTCAGCCCGCTGCCGCTCCTGTTCGGCCCGCTGCCGCTCCTGCTCTATATGTTCACTCCCCCACAGCAGCAAATTCCCATCGGCAGTCCACCACCGCAACCAGTTGGCTTTGGTCTCGGCTTTTTGTCCCCGCCACACCCCCAAAAACAAGCCAATCTCCGGGATCCAGTAGCGACGGTTTTCATCCGCCGATACAGGGGTATAGCGGCCATTCTCCAGGCGGTAGACATCCAGCTCACCGGTTTTGGGATGAAAGATTACATAGACAGGCACCTGCAAAATGCGCTCGTAGAAATACCATTTTCCATAGGGATAGTGGGGATTGATGGAGTACTCGCCGCCCTCGGTTTCGGAGATGAATTCCATCACAATCGCCGGGGGATCCCCTTCTAGGTGTGGGGTATAGCTGCGGCGGATCTCTCCTTCGGGAATCGGCTGTACTGCGGGCACATAAACCCAGTCGGGGGCTTTCACCACCACCTTGTCCCCGACAGTGCTGCAAAGGCCAAAGTTGGAGGCGATCAAAGCCTGGGCAGGGATCCTCTGAGCGAGTTCCAATGCCTCACGCAGAGCAGCAGCCAAAAGGGGCTGTAAGGTGCTTTCCACAGGCTCATCCGGCAAGGGAAAGTCTTCCGGCAGTTTTTCCCATCGAATGGGAGGTAGGGGCGGGGTGAGCCGAACAGGAGAGAGGGCCATGGCTGAGGATACCCATGGTGATAAGGTACATGAATGCCTTTTGAATAACTCAAAGCACTTGCTGATATCAACCCCAGGCAATTCCACAAGGCTGTTGCAGGCTAGGACGGATTCAGTCATCTCGACTGCCAATCCATACGGTTGAGATATGCTTGGGGGCAATGAGCAAGTTTTTCGGCGTCTTCCTTGGATTCAGCAAGAGAGCGTATGCCAGAGCCTGAACCCTCTTCTGCCCACATTCTGGTGATCGAAAGCGAATCCAAGCTGGCCCGTTTCCTAGAGACCGAGCTGGCCGGTGAGGGATATCGAGTCAGCGTAGCCAGCGATGGCATGGCCGGGTTGAGGGCAGCCTGCGACCAAAACCCCGACTTGGTGCTGTTGGACTGGATGTTGCCCGGGATCTCAGGCCTGGACCTTTGTCGGCAGCTGCGCTCAATGGGCAACCGCGTGCCCGTGGTGCTGATGACCGCCAGAGATGAGGTGTCGGATCGAGCAGCGGGGTTGGATGCCGGGGCGGATGATTACGTGGTCAAACCCTTCAGCATTCAGGAGCTGCTGTCTCGGATACGGATCTATTTGCGGCAGCCAAGGCGATCCCGCGATGGCCAGTTGGTGTTCATGGATCTGATTCTGGATCCCGTAACGCGGGAGGTAACCCGGGGAGAGCGACAGGTGGAGCTGACGGCCAAAGAATACGACCTGTTGCGCTACTTGATGGAACACCCCCGTCAGGTGCTCACCCGCCAACAGATCTTAGAGCATGTGTGGGGCTGCGACTTCACGGGCGACTCCAATATCATCGAGGTCTATATTCGCTACTTGCGCCTCAAGATCGAAGGCCCAGGGGAGAAGCGCCTTATCCAGACGGTGCGCGGGGTAGGCTACGTGTTGCGCGATTGACATGCCCCCCGCCCCAAAGAGCAAGGATTCTGGTTCCTGGTTCTGCGACAGCACTTAGCTGTATCAGGTTTCCCCTCCACGACGGCGGTGCCTATCTCCCCAGTCGTTCCCCCAAGCGCTCCGCGCCGCTAGCGTGAAAGACTTGGCCAAGTGGTGATTTCTCACCAAGTTCTGCACCTGCAAGTCCTCATAAACCACAATGTCGTGAGACATTCCCACACACTGGGCTAGCTCAATAACCCGGTCTCTACGCTGGCGCCAGACTTTGATTTGGTTGAAGTGTACCTCGCCAAGCCGCTTCCTCTACTTGTGGTAGTTGCTGTATTGAGGTTTTACCCCCTTCCTATTCACGCCAGCGGGCCGTGGGCCTAACTTTCTGCTCAGTCTTCTTTGCTGTTGCTTCAATCTCCTTTCGGCACGACGCAAAAACTGGAGACACGGCACAGCTTGCCCACTGCTGTCGCCCACATCCAGCCCCACCACCTGGCCGGTGTACTCTGTCATCCAAGGCTTGGTACTGCGCTGGAGTGGCGTTGAGGAGTTTGGCTTCTCTGACCAGCGTGGGTGTATCTTATCGCAGGTCTAACAGGGCAAAAGCCGTCCTGGAAGGGCGGGGCTTCAGGCCTAGCTTCTTGGTAAAGTTTGGAACTGCCCGCATTCGGGATTGCCTTAAACTTCTCTTAAATCCTGTTTCACAGGTAACTGCTAGCATGAGGCCAACTTCACTCCCACCCCCGGAAAGGAAGGCCTTTATGAACTGGCTGATGCTGCTTGGTCTGCTTTGTCTTCCTGCCTCTCTGTTTTCGTTTGTTGAGTATTTGCGCTCCCAAAGGTTGGTTCAACAGCTCTCTGCAACTCGGTTGCTCAAGATAGCCGAGCTTCGCCATCTCGGTCAGACCAACCCCCAGGCAAAAGGAGCAAACTTGGCTCAAGTTTACGGCAGGGTTGTGTGCGATCGGCCTTTGGTATCGGAACTTTCGCGACAGCCTTGCGTCTACTACAAGTCTGAGATCTCTTGGGAGTATGACGAGATCGAATGCTATCGAAGGTATTTGAATAGCCAAGGCGATGTAGCGTATAGCGAACGGATCAGCGAAGGCGAATATCAGAACGCTCTACGCTTGGGATCCCGAGCAAAATCCTATCCGGGGGAGATGGTCGGGAAAAAGCCCGGCTTGGGCTACTCTGACTCCGGTTCTTTTCAGAAAAGGGTTGATCCCGACTACTCTAATTCTTTTCCACAAAAGCCCAACCCTGGCTACCCCGGTTCCGGTTCTTTCCAGAAAAAGCCTGGTTACCCCGACTACCCCCAGCAGCTTGGCTCTCCAGGCTATCCTCAAAAATCGCCGTTTTCCGAAGTAAGCTCTCCCCAAAAACACTACGCCAACGTGTATTACGATCCGAGCACAGGTCGGGAATATCTCCTTGAAAGAGAGACGAGAACGAGAGACGAAACCCTTCACTCGGTGGTTCGCCAGATCCCTTTTTTCATCGAAGACGAAACTGGAAGGGTGAGGGTGGATCCCACAGGTGCGGAGATAGAGGCTATGTCGGTTGTGGATGAGCATATTTTTCCAGGAAAAGGGCCCAGCCGGTTCAACTTCAATCTCAAGCGCTACCTTTCCGGAGTGAGAACAGAAAATCGCTCCACCCGAGCTTTTATCCATAAGGAATGGGTGATTCCGGTGGATGCGATGGCGTTTACCATGGGGCAGGTGCGTTTTGAGGCAGGGGATCCCGTGATCCGAAAACCCCTTTCTGGGGAAAGGTTTATGATTGCCCCCAAATCCCCTGAAGCCCTCTTGGAAGAGCAGCGCTCCAATGCCAGCAGCTACCTGGTGGGATCCGTCGTCCTGCTGGGTATCGGCATTTTCACCGTGCTCCACCTGCTGCAATCCCTGCAGCCTTATCGCTAGTTCCTGCCCAGGCAGAGGGAAGCCTACTGCCACTCACAACGACAAACCCAGCTTGAGCCCAAGCAGGGCATGGGCAAACAGTACACATAGAATGAGGCTGCCCACATAGGCATGGGTGGTGCGCAAAGCAGCGCGGTTGCCCCCAAAGCCGCTGAGGGACAAAGCTCCATTCACCGCCAACAACAGCAACACCAGGGATCCCGTCCAAAAATGGGGGCTGCTCAACAGGGGCTTCCCTTGCATCACCAGAGAAAGAAGGCCGCCAGTGTAGCCCAAGGCAATGAAGGTGGCCATCCAGGGGGCCAATTTGCGGTGGTCAAGCAGAGGCTTCTGGGCCGCTTCCGGCAGGGATCCCTCTGGCGCTGTGGAGGCGGCTGCCAGACGCAAGGCCCGTCCTCGCCACCCAGTCAGGCCGACAAAGCTGCCCATCACCACCACCACGATCCCCATCATCAAGGGGTGACCCCATTGCACAATGGGTTGGGGCAAGTTAAGGCCGGCAAAAAACTGGGCTACGGGCTGCAAGGTGGCGGCTAACCCATCCGAAGCTGCCGACAGATCCGGCAAGGCCAAGCTCAACAGGTTCATGGCGCTCCCTCTACCTCCGCAATAAATCTACAGCTGCTTAACAAATCTACAACACCCCAATTCTAGAATGGGAGGACATCAGTGATCTCCCTCAATTCGTTGAAGGGAGGACGTCAGCTGACCCATGCCAGCGGGAAGCTTCTGGTGGGCACCTGGCAGCGGTAGAATGTCTGACGGTAAAGCTGTGGCTGTGAGCGGCTCTCTCGCCACTGAGTGCTGAGCAAAACGGAGTTGTTGAGATGGCCAAGTTGTTGTTGGGGGATCAAGCCTTTGAGGTCGAGCTGCTGACGGATGTGCCCACCAATTGGCCGGGAATTAAAGTCATGTCTAAGGGGGCCAAGCTGGACATTCCAGCGGGAACTGTGGTGAAGGTGGAGGCCGAGGATGACCACATAGCCGGCTCCTATAAGGTGGTCTATCGTTTGGCGCCTGCCTATCCCCGCAGCTGGCGGCTACTCCTGGAGCGGGAGAGCGCTGCTACCGCGCCTCAAGCGGCATCGGCCCCAGAACCAGAGGTCGCTCAGGCCAGCAGCTCAGAAGGAGGGCTGCCGAATAGCGATAAAATCTTCACCATCAAGGTATCCGGCCTCGTGGGAGGAGGCGTGCGCAGAAGTGTTGTCGAGTACAAAGTGCCCTTCAGCCGCCTTTCCCAAGAAGTGAAACGGATCACCCAAATGGGAGGCAAGATCGTCAGCATTGCCGAGTCCAATCTGCTAAGCACCCTTGAGTAGCGGGCGGCTTCCTGGGAGGTTCTGGGTTCTTTCAGGCCACCCGTCCAGGCCGTTCTGGTTCAAACAATTTCAACGAGGGATCCCTGTAGAAAGCATGCGGCGATTTCTCCCCTATCCCCAACCTGAGGATGGGGTGGTAGGCTGGCGTTGGTTTTGCCGTTGCCTGGAAGGCTGCCTTTTCCTGCTGTCCTGGGGGTGGGCTTTGGGTAGGAAAAGGCGTTCCGGCGAGGGCTGAGCTTTTGCAATTGGGAGTGGGGAGTGAGGCCATGACATCTCGACGACAGCCGACGCGCTTGGGAGGGTTGATGCCCCAAGGCCATGCAGGCTTTGGGTCAGCAAGGGGATCCCAGCCGTACCCCTCGCCCACTCCACGACAAAGCTTTTCCTCTTCCTCTCGACGTCCGCTGGCCAAGTCTCGACCGAGGTTACTCCCCTTCTTAAGCTTGCTGGTGATCCTGCTGGGGTTTGGGACTGGAGCCCTGGTGGCCTGGGCAACTGCTCATCCCGATTGGGTCAGCCGCTTGCCAGGGCTATCGCCGCCTGTAGCCGAGATACCCGCTCCCCGCGCCCACGCTAAAGCGGCTCAACAGCGCTTGCCCATCTCCTTAGAGACCCAACTGGAGCGGGATCCCTTTGCTTTGGATCCCTTGGCCAGCCTTTCTTATGTGCCCGCCATCATGTATCACGATGTGGTGGCTGGCCGCAAGCAGGTCTGGTTCGACACTACGGCGGCGGAGCTGCGGCAACACTTTGAGGCCATTAAGCAGGCGGGGTTGACCCCCATCCACATCGACCAACTGTACAAACACCTGCGGGACGGGGATCCCTTGCCCGAAAAAGCCATTTTGCTCACTTTTGACGACGCCTACCTGGGCCTGTACGAGAACGCCTACCCCCTTTTGAAGGAGTACAACTACCCCGCCACCTACTTTGTGCAAACCGGCTTTGTCGGCGTGCCCACCAGCAAGGATCACTTCACCTGGGATCAGATGCGGGAGATGGATGCCAGCGGGCTGATTGACTTTGCCGCCCATACCGTCAACCATCCTCCTGATCTGCGGGTGCTAGACGATGCCCGTCTGCGGCGGGAAGTGTTCGACTGCAAGACCAAGCTGGAGCAGGAGCTGGGCCACCCCATCCACTACTTTGCCTATCCCGAAGGCAACCGGGACGAGCGGGTGAAGCAATACCTGGCCGATGCCGGTTACCGGATGTCTTTTACGATGGATCCCGGTTTTACAGGACAATCGCCCAACTTGCTGGAGGTGCGACGCTTTAACCAGTTTCGCATCACCGAGGCCATCATTGGCGCCCGCACCTTCACCCTCAACCGCAGCCCCGACTACCGGCTGGATGTGACCCAACCGTTGGCCTTGACCGACGAAGTGATCGACCAGGTGCGTGTTCTCACCCTTCGCGGCGGGCGGGCGGCTACAGTGCACGCAGAACGGCGCTACGAAGTCAGGACGTTGGTCCAGCGCTACCAGGCCGATGCTGGCATTAACGGCAGCTTCTTCTCCATCCCTTGGATCAACTCTGCCAGCAATGTCATGGTGGGGCCGGTGATAGCTGCCAACCACAAGACCTTCATCCCCGGTCGCCCCGAAGACGACAAGGTGGTGCGCGGTCGCCCCTTGGTGCTGCTGGGCAGGGATCGCCTCCGCTTTGTGCCCTTTGATCCCGACACCATGACCCACTTGGAGAACATCCGCCAGTTGATGCCGGATGTCACGGATCTGTTTGTGGCCGGTCTATGGCTGGTTAAGGATGGCCATGCCCTCTCTCCGGCGGAGATCAACTCGTTCCGCCTTGCCAGCGCTGCTGAGTTTCGCCCCAGAGCTTTCTTTGGGGTAGATGACCAGGAGCGGGTGGTGATCGGAGTTACCAAAACCCACGTCAACGCCGCCATCCTGGCCAGTCTGCTGCCCAAAACCGGGATCCGGGAAGCCGTGCTGCTGGACTCTGGCTTTAGCACCTCCCTGGTCTACCAAGGGGAGATCCTCGCCACCGGCCATGCCGGTCCCAACCAGCCCAGCCGTCCTGTGCCCCATGCCATCTTGCTCTACGACCTGACTCGCCTTTGGCGGGAGGATCCCCATCCCGAGGCCAAGGCTGGCTCTGAGGGAGATCGGCTGGAGGGGCTGGTGCAACTTTTGCCCGGCAGCGAGCAAGAGGCGGCCAAAGCCCAACTCAAGAGCATTCTGGCCGGCCAACGCACGTTGAGGCGGGGGGATCGGGGGGCAGCGGTGGTGGCGGTGCAACTGGGGTTGAGCCGTTTGGCCGCTCAGCAGGGACGGCTGGATCTACTCCCTTCAGGCCCTGATGGGGTGTATGGTCAAGAGCTGGCCCAGGCAATGGCGGAATTGGTGCTGGCTGCACCTGAGCGCAGTGAGATGGGATCCCCCCTTCCAGCCACCCCTACCCCCCTGGTGGCCGGAACGGCGACAGCCCGCCAAGGGGTGGACATCATCGATGCTCAACTGCTGCGGCGTCTGCTGGAGCGCGTTAACTTGGCCTCTCCCTCGGTACTGGTGGATACGCGCTTAGAACGGCCTGCCCTGTCCCTGGAGCGCAAGCCAACCCGGAAACTGCTGCCCAGGGTTGCCTTCGGGCAGGACTAAGTCTTGTCTTCGCCTTCCAACCTAGGCCTTGGAGGGAAGCCTAGAAGACCCCCCTCCAACAGAGGCTATCTCTGAGAAAGACGGGCCTGCCGGCAACGAATACACCCATAACCTGGAAGGGTTTCTCCCGCAGCACCACTAGATCGGCTCTTAGGCCTGGGCGAAGGGCTCCCCGATCCTGCAGACCAACCGCCTGGGCAGGGTTGTGAGTGACCAAAGCTATGGCTTGGGGCAGATCCAGCAGCTGCTTCTCCGCCAAGGCAAAGGCAGCCCTCAAGGCTGAAGCGGGGGAGTAGTCAGTGGCCAAGGCGCCTAGGGCTCCTACTTGTAGAGCCTCCGAAGCGGAGAGATTGCCGACATGGGAGGATCCCCTCAGGGCATTGGGAGCCCCCATGACCACCAGCAGGCCCAGTTTCCGCGCTTCCAAAGCTGCTGCTAGGGTAACCGGAAACTCGCTAATTTTCAGGCCCATCTTGGCCATTAACTGAACCTTGGCGGGGCAGTCGTCGTCGTGGGAAGCCAAAGGTACCCCCAAAGCTTGCGCTTGCTGAGCCAATTGGGCAAAGCTCTGCAAGGTCTCCTCCCCCGCCTTGGCCGCCAAACTAGCGGCAACCTCCTCGGAAGGCCGGGCCAGCTGGCGAGCCATGTAGCGGATGTAGTCCTCCGGCGTCCGGAATTGGCCTTGGCCGGGGGTGTGGTCCATGAAGGAAAGGAGATCCACCCAGCCTTGGCTGAGAGCTTGGCGAACAGCTGCTGCTCCCAAGGGGCGCGAGAGTTCATAGCGAGCGTGGATCCTCAAGTCCAGAGCCAGCTGGGAACGCAGCGCCACCAACTGCTCTGCCATAGCCAAGGCCGTTTCTGGGCTGCGCCAGCCAGGCAGGCCTTCCCAAAAGGACAGAGTTACAAAGGCAGTGGTAATCCCCGCCGCCAAAGCTCGGTTTTCCCAAATCCCCAAGGCCATGTCCACCGCCAGCTGTACCCCTGGGCGCGGCTCCAGTTCGGGCTCCAGGCTATCGGTATGGAGGTCGACTACGCCGGGCACCAGGGTAAGTCCTCGCAAAGGGATCCCTTCCCCCACTTGCCCCTGCCGAATCTCGGCAATCCGCTCCCCCTCCAGCCGCAGGGATCCCACCGGGAGGACACCATCGGGGAGAACTAGCTTAGGCCCTGCTAGCCACATTTGCCCTCACCTCTAGGGAATAGGTTTTGTCAACCAAACCCGACACATCGTCTAAGGAGTGAAAAACGCCAATGATAGCTGTTCCCTGCTGCTTCAAGGCTCGTAGGCGTTCTCGCAAGGCCAACTTGGCTGCAGTATCCAAGCTGGCGGTGGGCTCGTCCAGAAGCAGCAGCGGATAGGGGTGGATGAGAGAGCGAGCCAAGTTGACTTTCTGTTTCTCGCCCCCCGAGAAGCTGGTTGGAAAAGTCTCCAGCAACTCTGGCTTCAGACCCAGCTCCAGGAGCAGCTCTGCTGCTCGATGTCGCGCTTGGTTTTCCGCTACTCCCTGCCACAGCAAGGGCTCCGCAACCAGCTCCAAGGCCGTGGTGCGGGGCCTGGGATCCAGAAACTGGCTGACGTAGCCGATGCGCTCGCGGCGGATTGCTAACACCTCGCGATCCCCTAAGCGGGCCAGATCCACCGTTCCCAGAGGGGTCTGCAGGAGGGCTTGTCCTGCCGTAGGCCAATAGCTGCGGTAGAGGGTTCGCAGTAGAGAAGACTTGCCAGAGCCGTTGGGGCCCTCCAGCAGCAAAAACTCTCCGGCTTGCAGGGAAAAGCTCACCTGCTGGAAGGCCAGAACCTCTCGCCCCAGTCGGTGAAGAAAGAACCGCTTTTCTAAGTTAACGACCTGCAACACCTTGCCCTTCCTAAAGTCTTGCGGCAACCAGATCCTGGGTAAAGGGGTGGCGAGGATCCTCCAGCACTTGGTCGGCCAATCCCTCCTCCACTACCTCCCCCTGGTACAACACCACAATTCGATCCGCCACAGCCCTCACGACCGAGAGATCGTGGCTTACTAGGATGAGGCTCATCCCCAACTGCCGCTTGAGGCGGCGCAGAGTATCCAGAAAGGTGGCCTGCACCAGCAAATCCAAACCGGTGGTGGGCTCGTCCAAAAGAACAGCCAGAGGCTTTTGGACTAAAGCTTTGGCAATCTGTACCCGCTGGCGCTCTCCTCCCGAAAGAGAAGCTGGGGGATCCCCGGCTCGCTCTAAAGGAAAATCGGCTCGCTCCAAAGCCTCCTGCGCCTCCGCTTCCAGCACTCCAAACCGCCGTTCTCCTCTAAGGACAAGGGGCTCCGCAACATTAGTCAGGGCCGCAAAGCCCATGCGCAGGGCCTGGGCGGCATCCTGATAGACCATGGCCAGGTAGTGCCGCGCCGCAGGCTGCTCGTAGCGAGAGAGCAACAGCAGGTTACGTCCCTCCCAACCCGGCACGTTTAGCCGATACTCCCCCTGGGCTGTCTCCTGAAGGTAAAGGATCTTCAGAAGAGTAGTCTTGCCACTGCCGGAAGCTCCCACCACCCCCAGCACCTCTTGGGGATAGAGCTTGAGGCTGACGTTCTTAAGCGCCCAGCGATCCCCGTAGGCTTTGCAAACCTTGACCAGCTCCAGAAGGGGGGTCTCCTCAGCCATGCTCTTTCTCCACAAATAGAGGACCGCTCGTTTTCCCGGCCAGCAGCTTTTCCATATAGCCCTGGTCGGAGATTTCATAGGCCAAGCTGCCATCTTCTTGGGGAATGGCGTTGAGGAAGACGTGGCGGCAACCGCTGCGACGGCAGGATCCCAAAATGGGCTCCGGCTGGAAGGGCCGATCCACAAAGGCCAAGGGCTCCACCCGGGTGTAGGGAGGGACGGCATAGAGCCGCTTCTCCCGCCCGGCCCCAAAGAGGGTGATATGGGCTGCCAGATGCAGCTTGGGCAGATCCCAGCGGGGCATAGGGCTGGGATCCATCCCATAGCGCCCATGGACCAGAACTGGGTAGGCCGCTCCCTTGCGGCTCCGGCCGTGGCGTAGGTGCTCCTCAAAAAGATCCACCCACAGCAGGCTATAGTCGCCCAGGGCATGTAGCTCCCGCGCCCTGGCGTCAGAGGGCTCCACATAGCGCAGAGGCTCAGGGATGGGAACTTGCAGGATTAGGATTTGACCTTCTTGGAGCCGCTCCTCGGGGATGCGGTGGCGGCTTTGGATGAGGGTGGCCTCCAGCGTGTCGGTGGTTGTTCGAGCGCCGCTGACCTGGGCAATGAAGCGGCGCAAGTTGGCGGCATTGACAGAGTCATCGGCCCCCTGGTCAATGACCTTCACCACGTCCTGCGGCCCCACCAGGCTGAGCGTAAGCTGCAATCCCCCTGTGCCCCAGCCGCGAGCCAGCGGCATTTCCCGGCTAGCAAAGGGAACTTGATGGCCCGGTATGGCCAGGGCCTTGAGAACCTTGCGCCGAATTTCTCGCTTGGCCTCCGGATCCAGGTAGGCATAGCTATGCTTGGGTTTCAAGGGAGGCCTCCTTTTGGAAGTGGCTCATCCAGTTGCTGAGAAAGGTTACGTAGTGGGGTAGCTTGTAGTGGAGGGCAAAGCCGGAGGCCTCCACGGGATCCGTATGCACCAGGACAAACTCCTCGCTGCGAGCCGGATGGCTGGGGCGATCCATTTCCAAATCCAGCATGGCGCCAGCGATGGCCCGCCCCTCGTTCCAACCCAGGCTAGCGGCAAAGCCCAAGCGGTATCCTTTTTCTCCGTGTCCCACCACCTCAGTAAAGACCAGGCGGATCCGCCCCAGGCGAAAGCTTCCCCCCCGCACAGGATGAAAGGCGCGTACCTCGAGATAGCCCACGCCCAACTCGGCAACCGTTGGGTGGGTGTGGACGTTGTAGGCGCGCATGGCGCTGTAGGCCAGAGCCAGAAGTCCCCCCGTATCTCCCCTGGCCAAAGCTTGCAGGCGGTGGGCCCGCGGCGCTGGAAACAGCAGTGGCTGCCGCGTCAAGTCGGGAATCTCTTCCCCTGGAGCAGGGCTACTGGCTTGCTGCTCTGCCGTGGGATCTTCTTCCAGCAGACCTTGCTCCCTCAGCCAGCTGCGCACAGAAGGATAGTGCTGGGCAGCAGCCACGGCCGCCGGCTCTAGCGGGGGGCTTTCAGAAAAGCCCAAAAGACGCAGGCTGTAGTCTAGGGTGGGCCCCAAGACCTGGCCGCCGGGAATGCTCTTGAAAGCCGAGGAAAGCCGACGCACCAGCAGGAGATCTTCCTTTTTCTGCAGCTGGGCTTTCCCTAGGCGAGGGAGAGTAGTCCGGTGTGCTCTCAGAAGCAGCAGGGCCTCGTAGAGGTCCCCCCCTGTCTGCACAAGGGCAGTGGCCGCCAGCTCCGGAGCCCACAGCCCCGCCTCTGCCATCACATGATCCAGGAGATAGGGCAGCCCAGCCAGCTGCTTTGTCCGGCCTCGCCTGCTTTTGGCTTCTGCCGCTGACAACAGCTCGCGAAAAAGGGCCTCGGCATTGAGAATGGCCTCTTGGCTGCCCCGCGCTACGACATAGCCCATCCACCCACCTCCACGCTTCGGGGTAAGCCTACCACTTGGGGGCCGTCAGTTAACAGGATGTCCACTCCCAGCGGGTAGGCCAGGATCTGGGAGCGCAGCTGCCAAAACAGAGAGGGCAAGTCTACAGCCAACTGGATCTCCCCAGCTATGCCGGGCCCTCTGAGCAACACAGGGGATCCCCGGCCCAAGGGGGCCCCCAGGATAAGGGTCGCTCCCGCTTCAGGCTCAAGGTGGGTGCCTCTTTTGAGAGCCAAAAGGCTGTCTGGGCCAGCGGGCAAACTCTCCAGCTGCTCGGCAAAGACAAAGTCAGCAGCCTCCAAAGCCACGGGCCGGGGATCCTGCCCACGCAAATCCAACAGCAGCCAGCTTGGCGCCCAAACCCCTACATTGCCGTCCACCAGCGTCAGCCCAATGAGGCGAAAGGCTTGGCGAAGGGAGCGAGCGGGAAAGCTCTCCAGACGGCCAGGGTAGCTCAACGCCCTAACCAACGCCCGGAAGACCTGCTGGCTTTGCTTTTCTGCCAGTCCCGGTGTGGGGCCGTAGGCTTTGGACATCCCCAGGCTCACAGAGTCTCCACCTCCAGGCGAGTTGCAGCTACCTTGCGCCAGAGGCGCTCGTCTTCTTCTTGAAGATCCTTCTGGGCCGCTAGCGCCAAAGCCTGGATCTTCTCCACAGCAATTCCCGCCTGCAGAGCGGCGTCTAGGTAGGCCAGGGCGCGCGCCAGACGCGGCTTTTCCCCCAGCACCATCCCGTATCCTTCTACTCCCTTTTTTGGAAAGCGCAGCCAGACCTCGTAGACCAGCACTTCTCCCACGTAGAAGGGCGTCCCCGTGCGGGAGTCCTCAAAGGGGAGCGCCAGCAGCCCTGCCCCTTCCCTGAGCTTTTGGCTGGATCCCAGAGCAGGCCTGACCTCCCGCGCCAAAGCCAGCACCTCCTTCTCGGGGGCCTCCTGCAACAGCTCTAGCATCTCTAGGGGCTGCATCCCAGCCTCCTAAATCAGGGTTTGGCGGATCCGCGCCGAAACTTTGTCAATTGTAAATACAGCCAGCAGAATCAGCAGAACAACCGTGGCCGCATCTTGAAAGCGAAAGGCTCGTATGGTCTGCATCAAATCAAACCCAATGCCCCCTGCCCCCACCAAGCCCAAGACCGTTGCCGAGCGCACGTTAGCCTCAAAAAGGTAGAGAGTGCTGGAGTAAAAGGCAGGAGCCACTTGCGGCCAGAAGCCATAGGCGATAACCAGGAAAGGGTGGGAACCTGTAGCCTCTACCGCCTCCACCTGCTTCATATCTACTGTCTCGATGGCCTCTGAGAGGAGCTTGCCTGCCACACCCGCCGTGTGCAGGGTCAAAGCTAGGATCCCTGGCAAGGGTCCTAGGCCAATTGCGGCCACAAAAACCAATGCCAAGACCAGTTCATTGAGCCCCCTGAGGACATCCATGAGCCCGCGCACAAGCAGGTAAACCGCAGGGGAACGCATGACATTTCTGGATCCCAGGAAGGCCAAGGGAACCGTGAGAAAAGTGGCCAGGAAGGTGCCCCAGAGGGCCATCATCAGGGTTTGCAACAGGGAGTAAAGGAAGTTGGGCAAGAAGTAAAAGCTGGGAGGAAAGAAGCGAGCCAAGAAGGCCGCACTCCTCCCCAAGCCAGCTAACAACTTTCCTGGCGAGATCTCGGCAGGCTCCGCCGTCAGCAAGAGAGCGAGAAAAACCCCCCCATACAGCACAACCGTGCTCAGCTCCCTGCGCTTAAGCTCTGCTGGCAGGGGGGGAAGTCTCCTAGAGTTGGCACTCAGGTTTCTTAAGAGCATCGTTGACCTTGCGGAAGGGATCGTAATCTGCGTCGCTAGCCGGCTCAAAGCCCTTCAGCCCACGAGCCTCCAGCCATTTCTGACCCTCCGGCGTGTTTTCGTACTCCAGATAGACCGTGCGCAAGGCCTCCTTGAGATCCTCTGGCAGATCTTTACAGTAGGCCCAGGGAGAGGAAGGAATGGGATCCGATCTCCAGATGACCTCAAAGTCCTCTATGCCTTTGATCTGCCCCTTGTTGGTGGCAAGGCTGATCCCGGTATCCCAGGTTACACCAACGGGAATGGTTCCCTGAGCTATCCCCAAGATGACCGACTCGTGGTTGCCAGCAAAAACCACCCGCTTGAAATACTCCTTGGGCTTGATTTTGGCCTCAAGACAGAAGTGGGCCATGGGCACCTTGAAGCCAGAGGTGCTCTCTGGGTCGACGAAAGCAAAATCTTTGCCCTTGGCGTCTTCTAGAGTTTTGATGCCACTGCCTTTCTTGGAAAGTATCAAGGAGTGATAAACGGTACCCGAGCGCAGCGAGTCCTCTTTCACGAACGCTTCAATGGGAGCGTTGGCCTTTTCAATGGCATCTACGTAGGAGCCAGGGCCGTAGAAAGCTACGTGAGTTTGGCCTTGTGCCTGGGAGACCATCACCGCCGTGTAGTCACCGGCCACAAACAGGCGGACGGGGATCCCCAGTTTTTGTTTGAGATAATCCAAAAAGGGAGCATAGCGAGCTTCGTAATCGGCAGCACTCTCCACCGGTACTTCAGCAATCACCAGCTCCTTGGGCCAGTTTTGCTTCTGAGCCAGCCCTGGAACCCAGCTGGAAATTCCCATGAGGAAGGCAGCAAGGAACAGAATTTTTCTTCTCCGCATAAGGTTTTCTCCTTTGCAGTTAACTTGCGGTTGAAGGTGGATCTTGTTAGACCATCAAGGTTGAGGAAAACCATTCGCTTGCCTCGTGGGTTTCCTTCTCCCCAAAGTAGAGCTCCTTTTCCTTTTCAGAGGTAAAATCGGAAAGCGGCCCATTGAAGAAAACCTGGCCCTCCTTGAAAGCAACGACTCGATCGGCGTAATGGCGCACCATTTCTAGGTGGTGCAGGGTAACCAGCAACGGAATCCCCTGGCGGCGCACCGCTCCCAGCAGCAGCTCCATAATTACCTTTGCATTTTTAGGATCCAAAGCCGAAATGGGCTCGTCGGCCAGAATCAGGGCTGGCTCCTGGATCAAGGCGCGAGCAATACCCACTCGCTGCTGCTGCCCCCCTGAGAGAGCGTCGGCCCTTTGCCAGGCATGCTCTAGCAACCCTACCTCTTCCAGCAGCTTTTCCGCCTTGGCCAAATCCTGAACAGAAAAGTGCTTGAAAAGACCCCGAATGGGACTCATGTGAGGCAGACGCCCAACAAGAACGTTTTCCAGAACCGTCAGGCGCCCGATGAGTTGAAAGGTCTGGTAGACCATGGCCGTGCGCCTGCGCAGCTGTTGCAGGGCATCCCTTTGGCCTTCATGGAGAGGAAGAGAATCAACCCAAACTTTTCCGCCGCTGAGCTTGACCATCCCTTTCAAAAGCCTAAGAAAGGTCGACTTTCCTGCTCCCGAAGGTCCGATCAAGGCCACAACCTGCGCTCCATCGCCAAATAGGTCAAGGTAAACCTCCCTTAGGGCAACCTTGTTTTTGAAGGCAACCCAAAGGTTCTCGACTTGGATGCGCATAAGCTACCTCACGGCGGGAAAACCGGTAACAAACTTAGCAGATTGGCCTGATACTGAAGTTAAAACCAAGTTAAGCTTTGCTGGCCTGGGCAGCAGGACTTCTCAATGGCTTCTCGAAACTGGCTTTGGCCTGGAGGGCGCTCTTGGAGGTACCCCTGGGAGAGCTTGCTCTGCTATCCTGCTAATAATCTCGATTGATTTTCTGCCAAACCCTTATGGCTGCTGCTGTGATCTCGGGCCTCTCTTGGCAGTCCCCCAGAGCCCTTTCACCGGAGGAGATGGCTTGGTTAGGCAGCCTCACCTACAATGAGCAGGGCCTGATCCCGGCCATCGTGCAGGACTACCTGGACGGAACAGTGCTGATGATGGCCTGGATGAACCGGGAATCGCTGCAAAAAACCCTGGAAACAGGCCGCACCTGGTTTTGGAGCCGCTCGCGGCAGGCGTTGTGGCCCAAGGGGGAAACTTCTGGCCATGTGCAGTGGGTCAAACAAATCCGCTACGACTGCGACGGCGACGCCCTGGTCATCCTGGTGGAGCAGGTGGGGGATGCAGCGTGCCACACAGGAGCGCGGAGCTGTTTCTTTCGCCCTTTGCAAAGGGATCCCATCCCGGCAGCCGATACCCTGTCGCAGGTGTTTGCCGTGGTCAAGGCCCGCCAGGCGGATCCCCGTCCCGATTCCTACACCAGCAGCTTGCTAGCCAAGGGGGAAAATGCCATTTTGAAGAAACTTGGCGAGGAGACGGCTGAGGTGGTGATGGCGGCTAAGGATCAAGACCGCGTGGCTTTGGCCCGTGAGGTGGCCGACCTCTGGTACCACTGCCTCGTGGCCCTTGCTCACTATCAGGTAGATGTTAGGGATGTCTATCGCCAGCTCCAAGCCCGCCGTTCCGCCAAGTGAAAGGGCCGTGTCCTCCGAAGGCGGCGCTCCCGCAGATCCCTCTCCGTCCTCTTGGGATCCCTCCCTGGACAAAGCCCACCTGGATTTGCGAGCCACGCGGTGTGGACAAGTGGATCTGGAGACGGATCGGGAGACCTTGGCCCGTTACCTGAGAGGCCATGCCCAGTGGATCCAGCGGTGCTTCAGGCCGTTGCAGGCGGAAGCTTTGTCCGCCGAGACCTACCGGCTGCAGTTTTTTCGCATGGGCGGCCTTGGGTTTGAGCTGGAGCCCAGTTTTGGGGTGAGGATCTGGCCGGATGAAGATTACCGGTTTCGCCTGACCTCGATTGAGTTGCCCGGCGATGAGGGAATGCCTTACCGGGTTAACTGCCAAGCCGATTTCCGGCTGGAGGAGCTACAGGGATCCCTGAAAGACCTGCCCACCACCCGTGTTCACTGGGCTCTTCATCTGGAGATTGGGCTGGCTTTGCCCAGGTTTTTGCAGGTTCTGCCCCGCAAGTTGGTTTGTCGAGTGGCCCGTCAAGTGGTGCAGCAGGTAACCCGCGGCCTCAGCGATCGCTTTACCGACAATGTCTGCCGGGATTTCTACCGCTCCATTGGCCGTCCAGATTGCCCCTATCGCCTAGTTGTTGTGGAAGAGAAAGCATGATACCCTGCAAGCGGGATCAGTTGCCGGTCGGCTTTTGAGCCTTGCTCCGGCAACCGGTGATGGAGTTCACCGCAACCGCCTCGCACCGATTCAGAATTCTTCTGGGATTGTTCTGACATCCAAGGCTGAGGCTGATGACTCCTACACTTCTGGGGGTATCCAGGGGGTAGGAGTTTTTGGCTTTGCGTCCGCACTCCCCAGAGGCTCTCCCCCCTGAGTTGCCCTTCAACACGGCAAGGAGAGAGGATCTGGTGATGCTGGGCAGTTGGCTGTGGATCCTGGTCATGGGCTTTTTTGTCGGCCAAATCGTGGGTCGGTTGGGGATGCCCCCCCTGCTGGGGATGATCCTCGTGGGGATCTTGCTGGGAGATGTCCTATCCCCGGAGGTGCTGGCAGCGGCGGGGGATCTGCGGGTGGTGGCGGTGATGATCATTTTGATGAAGGCGGGCCTGGGGCTGGATCGGGAGAAGCTGGCCCAGCAGGGATCCGTGGCGTTGCGGCTGGGGTTTTTGCCGGCAGCCTGCGAGGCGGTGGCAGTGGCCCTGTTGAGCACTGGGATCCTGGGGTTAGACTGGCCTACCGGTTTGCTGCTGGGCTGTGTGATCGGGGCAGAGTCGCCGGCTGTGATCGTGCCGGGGATGTTGCGCCTCAAGAGTTTGGGCTGGGGAGTAACCAAAGGGATCCCGGATGCTATTTTGACCGGCAGCGCCCTTTCCGATGTGCTGCTGCTCTTAGGGTTTAGCCTGTTGCTCAGCTTTTTGGGCCAGGGCTCTGCAGAGAGCGTTCGCCTGCTGGGGCTGGAGCTATCGCCGCTGCAGTGGCTGCCGTTCCAGGTGGTGATGGAGATCCTGCTGGGCATAGCCATAGGCTACCTGGGGGCGCGGGTTCTGGTGTCGCTGCTAACCCAACAAAACTGGACCCGCAACAGCCTCCAGGAAGCGCTGCTGGCTGCCTGTATGGCCCTGGGCTTGGTGCTGGCGCCGCAGGTGTGGCCCTATTTTTCCGGCTATTTGGCGGTGATGGCCCTGGGGTTTTTTCTGATTGAGCTGGATGCCCCCTTGGCGCGGCGGCTGCGGGGTGGGTTCGATGCCCTCTGGACGGTGGCGGAGATCGTGTTGTTTGTGCTACTGGGAGCGTCGCTGGATCTGGGGGTGCTGGGATCTGTGTTCTGGCCGGGCTTGCTGCTCTTAACCCTGAGCCTGCTGCTGGGGCGGGGCTTAGGTTGGTGGCTTTCCACCCTGGGGAGCAACTGGACCTGGCGGGAGCGGCTGTTTTTGCTGCCGGGCAACATGGCTAAGGCGACGGTACAGGCGGCCATTGGTGGGATCCCCTTGGCCCAAGGGATCCCCGGTGGGGAGATCATTTTGGCCTTGGCGGCTTTGTCAATTCTGGTTACCGCTCCCCTGGGCGCTTGGCTGACCCAGGTTTGCGCCCCCCGGCTTTTGGAAAAAGGAGAGGTGGATCCCACCAAAGTGGGCAGCCAAGGCAAGGTGAGCTTTTTGGCAGCCGTGGATACCTCTCCCCTAGCCGAGGCGGTGTTGCGCAAGGCAGCCGATTTGGCGCGGCGGGTGGATGGGGAAGTGATTGTGCTGCATGTTACCGATGAGCTGCAGGGGAAAGGGGTGGAACAGTTGCGCCAGCTTGCCCAGCGCCTTTTGGCGGATATTCGCCACCAGTTCTGCCTGGCTTCCGGGCCCTTGGCGGAGACCATTGTAAACATAGCCCAGGAGCGGCAGGTTACCGACATCGTCATGGGCAAGCGGGGGCACCGCGGCTGGGAACAAGTGCTAGTGGGATCCACCTCCCAAGCCGTTCTGGAGACCAGCTCTATTCCTGTAATTCTGGTCGAATCTCCTCAAGGAAGTCCTGGGCAGGTCATTAGCCGACCAAAGTAGAGGTTATTTAGCTCTCCGAGGTATCCACCGGTTTTCGGCCAGGGTGAAGCACCTTTTTTCTTTCTTGGTAGGGCAACAACTGGGATCCTCGGGGCCATGGGCAAGCATATCTAAGCAGACCTCAGCCTTTCCTCTAGAGTCACGGGCAACTGAAACATTGTTAACTACAACCCCATCGCCGAGGTACACAGGCTCCAGGGGCGTAGGTTTTTTGCTGCCGCCCAACAGCCCAGATAAGGTTGTCCAGAAAACATTCCCTCCTGTATTACTTAATGCAATCGCCACTACATCCTGAAGCCCATCGTTGTTAAGATCGGCAGGCGCTAGCTTTTCGAGGCTTACTCTTAGGAACCCTTCTTCGAGAGGGCTAGAGCCTCTCTGATACTGGCCATTTTGAAAACGAACTCGCTCAATATTTTCGGGTAAAGCAAATATGAGATACTCAGCGTTTAAGAATGCCTGCTGAGCAGTAGCTATTGAAATCGGACAGATACCCAAGAGAAAACAGGCTAGCTTAAAAAGCACTCTTTTAGCGGCCATTGCTTCTCTCCTCTTACCAGAAGGACAGGGGAAGCTCGATTCTGTTCGAGGCAAACAAAGGAGAACAAGACCTGCTCAGCTCTAGGTTCTCCTGGGCCGGCAGTTGCTCCCGGCTAGATGAAGACTCTTCTGAAGCTCTCTTTGCCCTTACTCTTCTATCTATGGATTCTAGCCATGGACGTAACGAGCTGCTGCTGTTGATGCTTGTACTGAATCTATGGAGCCGGACATGATCCCTTCTGCCTGGCGCTTTATCCTCCTTCTGGGGATCGTCAGCTTGTGTGCCGATGCCACCTACGAAGGAGCCCGCAGCATTTCTGGAGCTTTTTTGGGATCCCTGGGGGCCAGCGGCACGGTGGTGGGCCTGGTGGCCGGCGGGGGGGAGCTATTGGCCTATGGCTTGCGGTTGGGGGTGGGCTATTGGAGCGACCAGCTGGGCAGGGATCCCTTGCACCGCAGTCGGGGGCACTGGCAGCTCACCACCTTGGGCTATGTCATCAACACGGCGGTGATCCCGGCTTTGGCCTGGGTGGGCAGTTGGCCTTGGGCCGCCGTGCTGCTCTTGGCCGAGCGGACCGGCAAAGGGATCCGCACCCCGCCGCGGGACGTGTTGCTTTCTCATGCAGCCTTGCAGGTGGGTCGGGGCTTGGGGTTTGGCCTGCACGAGACCCTAGATCAGATTGGGGCGGTGGGGGGGCCGCTGTTGGTGGCGGCAGTTCTGAAAGTCGGCTATGGCTTCCGGGGTGGGTTTTTGGCCTTGGGGATCCCGGCAGCGGTGGGGCTGGCGGCTTTGGGGCTAGCGCAATGGCTGTATCCCAGTCCGCGCGACTTTGAGCCGGAGCCGGAGATGACTCCAGCAAAAGGCTTGCCCAGAGTTTTCTGGCTGTATCTTTTGGCAGCAGCCTGTGTGGCTATGGGGTTTGCGGATTTTCCCCTCATTGCCCTGCATCTGCAACGACAGTCGGGAAGCGATGGGGCAGGGATCCCTTTGCTGTATGCCCTGGCCATGGGGGTGGATGCCCTAGCGGCCCTGGGCTGTGGCTGGCTGTTTGACCGCGTGGGGCTGTGGAGCCTGCTGGGGGCAGTGGTGCTATCTGCCGGCTTTGCGCCTCTAGCCTTTTCCGGCACCTATGCTCTGACGGTGCTGGGCATGGTGCTCTGGGGCATTGGCTTGGGCGCTCAGGAATCGGTCATGAAGGCGGCAGTAGCCAGCATGGTGACCCCCCAGACGAGGGGCTTTGCCTTCGGCCTGTTTACCAGCGTCTACGGCCTGGCCTGGTTTTTGGGCAGCGCCCTGATGGGGGTGCTTTATGATTTCTCCCTTCCAGGTCTGGTAGCCTTCTCAGTGGCTGCTCAAGCTGTGGGAGCGGCTATCCTGCTGGCTGTAGCGGGACAGGCTGGGGCTGGGCAATGAAAAAGCCCTGCACCAGATCCACGCCGTGTTCGCAAACCCACTGTAGCTCCCCCGCAGTCTCGATCCCTTCCGCTAGCGTGGTGATCCCCAGGTCTTGGGCCAGCTCCAGCAGCTTTTGGGCAATCACCGCCTTGTAGGGATCCCGGTCCACCCCGCGAATGAGCTCTCCATCCAACTTGATCATGTCTGGCCGCAGCTGGTGCAGCAGGTTCAGGGATCCATAGCCAGCCCCCAAATCATCCAAAGCCACCCGAAAGCCTGCCTGCTGATAGAAGTGCAAAATCCGCTGCAAATGGTTCAAATCGGGGCTGCGGTCAGACTCATTGACCTCAAACACCACCCGCTGGGGCGGGATCCCGGCGCGGCTAATAGCCCAGACAGTATGGCGCAGGCAAAAAGCCGGGTCGTAGATGGCAGTGGGGCTGAAGTTGATAAAGAGATCCCCCTGCAAGTGGTGCTGCATGGCCGCGGCAATGGCCGTGCGGCGGGCGGCCAAGTCCAGCTGGTAGAGCAAATGGGCTTCCCGAGCCATAGCAAAGAGCAAACCCGCGTTGATCAACCGCCCTTCCTTGTCCAGTCCTCGCACCAGCGCCTCATGGCCCACCACAAAAGCGGGATCCCGCGCCTGGACAATGGGCTGAAAGTAGGTGGTGAGCCGGCTTTCTGCCAACACTTCCAGCAACAGCTCGGCCTGAGTGCGGTGGAACAACTCCTGCAACAACTCCACCCGGGCGCAATCCTGCCAACAGGGATCCCTATCTCCGGCCAAAAACAGAGCGCGGCTGGCCCGCATCTCCTGCTGCGAAAGAACCTCGGCCATTCCTTCTAGGGTTTTCTTGAGGGCCCCCTGGGCAATGGAAACCGCCAGGCCAAGGTTTTCCAAAAGTTGAACCGAAAGGGGGGCTGGGATCCCCTCCTTAGCCTCCAGAAGCCGCACCACCTTGCGCTGGGTGTGAGGGGTGGGCAGCCAGAGAAACAGACGCCCTGCCTCCTGCCAAAAGGTAGGCAGAGCCGGACACTCAGGACAAGACATAGGATTTTGGGGAATAGCTAGGCAGTCCCACCGACAGTATGCCCTCGCTCTCCCAGGAGAAAGCAAACTTTACAAACAGCGCTAGAACTGATCCTTCATACCTCGCAGCCGGGCGAAAACCCGCACCGGATCCTGAGCTCCGGTGGCTGCCTGCAAAGCCGGCTGATCCCAACGCAAGAAGGGATTGGTGCGGCGTTCCTCGCCAATGGTGCTGGGGACAGTCGGGGATCCCGATTGGCGCAGGGCGGCCACCTGCTGATAACGGGCCTGCAGGTCGGGATTTCCCCCATCCACCGTCAGGGCAAACCTGAGGTTGTTCAAGGTGTATTCGTGGGCACACCACACCCGTGTGGCTTCCGGCAACTGCCGCAGTTGATCCAGGGATCCCACCATCTGCTCCGGCGTGCCTTCAAACAGCCGCCCGCATCCCCCGGCAAACAGGGTATCGCCACAGAAGAGATCCCCACTCTCGGAAAAGTAGTAGGCAATATGGCCGCGGGTATGGCCGGGCACAAACAGCACCTTTGCTAGCCGACCCGCAAACTCCACTGTTTCCCCTGCCTTGAGCTCCACCGTCTGGCCAGGGATCCGCCCCCGATCCACCTGGCTGCCATAGACTCTGGCACGGGGATAGCGCTCCAAAAGCTGTCGGTTGCCCCCCACGTGGTCGTGGTGGTGGTGGGTGTTGAAAATGGCCACCAACTCCGCCCCCAGCTCGGCCAGCTTTTCCAACACGGGCTCAGCCACTGCCGGATCCACCACGGCTGCTGTTGCAGTGTCGGGATTGTGGAGCAGGTAGATGTAGTTATCGCGCAGGGCAGGCAACTGGAGAACGCGCATGGCTCGGCTAACTCTCAAAAATGGCCTGTTCTATGTCTTGCCGGCTGAGGGAATAGGGAAAAGATAAAGTTTTCGTGTTGCCGTCTGGGTAGGTGTATCGCACCCAAATGCTGGTTTCTTCCAGGCGCAAAATGGCTTTCCAGCCAGGCCGTTCGCAAAACCACTGCTCCACATCCTGCGGATCGCGGGTGCAGCCCTGATCCTCCAGCCAGCGTTCGATGGTGTGGAGCGGGTGATTGTACAGGGGCGTGGTTGCAGGAGGCAAAGGCATGGCGAGATTCAAGAAAAGCAATCAAACCCTAGAGTCAACGGGCTATGTTCATTCAAGCACTCCTGATCCAGAATCCGAAAACTCGACCCCAATGTCCTACCGAAGAGGGCAGGAAATGCTCGCAGAATCAGCTTGCCCCACTCTCTCGCAGCCAAGCAAGGACACCTGCCAGTAGCAAACACACGACTAGGGTGGATCCCATCAGCAGCAGGGCACACAGCTCGCCAGCCGAAAGTGGGCGGGTTTCCATACGCAGCTCTAGAGAATCGGCACCAAGGGATCCCGGCATGCCCAGAGATCCCGTGTTGGCGGTCACCGCCCGTAAGCTGGCATCGTAGATGGCCCGTTTCGCCGGGTTGCTAAGGACAAGGTAGGCCTCCTGCAACTCTTGGAAGCAGCGAATGGCCACTTCCGGAGCCAGGGGAGAAGTATCGGGATGGTAGCGCTTGCTCAATTGCCGGTAGGCCCGCCGGATGGCCTCAGGAGATGCCCCTGGAGACAGACCCAGCCGTTGGTAGTAGGTGAGGGAAGTCAAGGAGCGCATGCAACCTATGGAGGAGCAAGACTACAGGGGCAGGAAAACCGCTTTCAGGGGAGCACAGCTCTAGTCCAGTGTAATCACTCGCGCAGACACCGGGATCCCTGCAGCAAGCCTCTATTCTTCCTCATCCTCTTCAGACTTAGCTTTGGGATAGTAGAAACCGGTGTTGCGACCGCTGAGAATGGCGCGCCCAATGGTCATGGCTCGCTGGGCCTGGAGCTTAGCTTTGCCCAGCCAGACGGCGTAGCGCCTGCGACTGCGGGCTTTAGAAGTTTTCTTCTTAGGAACAGGCATGGCTTCGCACAAAAACACAGCCTTACTAGGCTAGCATTGAGGCTGCGCTGCCGATCCCAGCTTTATTCAGGCAAGTAGCCTATCAGTGGTTGACCAAAAGGCGCGGCAAGCCCCGTCCTTCAGGGCAGGGAAGGATAGCGCCGACCGTAGCCGACGCCCTTTAAAAACGCAGTTATGAGAATAACGCCGATCGCGGCAGCGGGCCGGAGGCCTTTCGCGGCAGCGGGCCGGAGGCCTTTCGCGGCAGCGGGCCGGAGGCCTTTCGCGGCAGCGGGCCGGAGGCCTTTCGCGGCAGCGGGCCGGAGGCCT
>NZ_JBSSAC010000037.1:0-28128 GCF_054058315.1 Thermostichus sp. MS-CIW-40 | reverse complement strand
CACATGGCCGGCACTGCGTTTTTAAAGGGCGTCGGCTACGGTCGGCGCTATCCTTCCCCGCCCTGAAGGACGGGGCTTGCCGCGCCTTTTGGTCAAGTTTCTGAAGCCTACACCAGCAAGACCTATAGTTGGAGTGCCGAGAAGGCTCAGAGGGCATTCGTATGCACCGAGACCTGAATGGCACATGGGGGATTTTCCTGCATGCTTAGGTAGAACTGCCCTGTTCCGGCAATCTGCATTGGTGAAAGATGCTAGCTTTTTTAGCATCCAGTAGCCCAAAAAGTGCGGACTATGGTCAAGCGTGTGCGGTTGGATCCCATTGCCCAAGTGTCTGAAATCGCCACCAACAGCAATTTGCTCTCGGTGCTGCTGCAAGAAGAGCTGAATGTGTTGAAAGAGTGCGGTGGGCGCGGCCTCTGCGCCACCTGTCATGTGTACGTTAAGGAGGGGATGGAGTCTTTATCCCCGATGAGCAAGCGGGAGCAGCGCACCCTGGAGGTGATCACCACCTGCAAGCCTAACTCTCGCTTGGCCTGCCAAGCGCGGGTGCTGGGGGAAGGGGTGGTGGTGGAATTGCCTGCCGGGATGTACATCCATGCTTTTCAGGATATCGAGGCGTTGATCGGTCGGCGAGCGGAGCAGCCACTTTTGCACCCTGTAACCGGCGCGGTTTTGGTGCAGGAGGGCAAGCTGATCACCCGCTCGGTGCTGGAATCGGTGAGAGGGCTGGATCTGGATATCCAAGAAGCGTTGGCTCGGAGCAGCCAGGAGTTTTGAAATTGTGATCGCGACAGCGGGCCGGAGTCCTTTCCCATCCTTTAGGCCAGTTTGAGCCACTTGGCCACCCCATCTATACAGAGAGCATTCTTGGGCCTTGGGCACTCCATCATGACAAGGCATTTTCCTTCCTAATGATGAGCTGATGATGAGATGAGTACCCCTATGCCCCCTGTGTTTCTTGGGATCGATCTGGGCACTTCTGGGATGCGGGTGGTGGCCCTCTCAGAGCAGGGGGAGGTGGTGGCCAAAAGCGAGCGCCAGTGGGATCCCCCAGAGACCAATCCGGGCCGCTGGTTGCGAACCCTGAAAGCCCTTTTGGGACAACTGACCGCGCAACTGGGGGAGCAGTATTCCATTGCAGCTCTGAGTGCTTGCAGCACTTCCGGCACCATTCTGCCGGTGGATGGTCGAGGCATGCCGTTGGAACAGGCGTGGCTGTATTCTGACCCACGGGGCCAGGCTCAGGCCAAGCAATTAGGGATCCCTGCCAGTTGGGGTCTCAGCCGTTGGCTGTGGTGGGCGGAAGCCTATCCTGATCAGTATCGAGACAGCTACTTGGCCCATCCGGCGGACTTTTTGCTGAGCCAACTGGGGGGGCGCAGGCAGGTGACCGATCACACCCATGCCCTCAAGAGCGGTTTCGACCTGGAGGCCTACACCTGGCCTCAGGAGTGGTTGGCGCGGCAGGGCCTAAACCCCAAGCATTTCCCCGAGGTGGTACCGCCGGGAACGGTTTTAGGAACGGTGCGAGCAGACTGGGGGTTGGGGCCGGAAGTGCTGATCGCGGCAGGGATCACCGATGGCTGTGCCGGGCAACTGGCGGCAGGGGCTATTCGCTTGGGGCAGGTTTCCACCAGCTTGGGCACAACCCTTATTTTTAAGGCCAACAGTCCGGATCCCATACAAACCCCAAGCATCTATTCCCATTTGCACCCGGACAGTGCTCCGCACCGCTGTCGCGAACGAATGGTTTGGTGGCCGGGGGCCGCCTCTTTTTGTGGAGGCGGAGTTTTGCCTCATTACTTCCCCGACGGCAACCTGCAAATGCTGGATCAGCAAGCTCAGGCTTATCTGCCCACCGGGCTGGTCAGCTATCCCCTTTGTCAGCCGGGAGAGCGTTTTCCCATTGTCGATCCCCGGTTCGCCGGGTTCTTGCCGGAGGCAGAAGAGGGATCCCCCCGTTTTTACGCTGCTTTGTTGGAGGGGGTAGCGATGGTGGAGCGGCTGGGGCTGGAAACGTTGGCCGCTCAAGGGATCCCAGTGCCAGAGCAGAGCCCGATTTTCACCACCGGTGGAGGCAGCAAAAGCCCTCTCTGGTTGCGCCTACGCGCCAGCATCCTTGCTCGTCCCTTGGCTGTGGTGAAACACCCGGAGCCGGCTGTGGGGGCAGCCATCTTGGCCGCTTCTGCCTATTGGTGCTGCTCTGTCCAACAGGCTGCCGATCGATTGGTACAGGTAGAACGCTATGTTCAACCGGATCCAGAGTGGGTGAAGTCTTACGCAGAGATCTACTCGGTCTTTCACAGCCGCCTGAGCAACCTGCTTTGACATGTTCCCTGCTCTACTGGCTTGCTTCCCCGTAGCGGTAGGGTGAGGATTCTTGTTACTGGTTCCACAACAGCCCTTGCCGCAAAGGATCCCGTCCCGCTTTCGCCAGTAGGTTTCCCCTCTAAAACAGCGATGATGGTTTCCCAGTTGTTCAGGCTACAGACTTATGACTATGCAAGTATTAAGCGGTCACGGGATACAGCTGCCTACCTACGTTTTTTGAGCTTCGTGAATGCTCAGCCGTGGAAACGAGATTCTTTTTAAACGGAAATGAAATATTTTCGTCGCATTGCTTCCTAACTTTCCTTCTCTCCTAATTTAAAGAGAAGCTAGGGGTGAGGGTCGGCAGCGAGGTGTCTCAATCTTGTTTGAAGCGACTGTAAAAGCATTCTGACATCGAAAAGCAGGGATCCCCGCTTGGGGATCCCCGATTGGTATGGCCGGAGCCGCAAGCCAAGCTAGGGCTGCCGCTGGAAGCTCTTGACTTCTAAAACCGGCCCTACCTGAGCCACCGTCACCATGTCTTCTCTGATCTGTCCCTGGATGGTGACCTCTAGTCCTTCTTGCAAGAGCTCTTTGGGGGCACGGAAAAGGGCGTAGTGCTCGCCGGAAGGCAGGGTTAGCACCCACACCCCCCCTTCAATATCCAGGAACTGGATGGTACCGCTGTACTCTTGCATCACCGCCTCAGCGCCAGCCCGGTTGCCGTGGACTGAGATTCCGTAGCCGCTTGCGCTCCCAAGTAGGCCAGGCCCAGGCAGAGCAAGCCATTGAAGAGCAAGAAGGAGCGACCCAACCAAGCAGAGGATCCAAGCCATAGCACCCCCTCATAGAACAGGGATCCGGACAAGAGCAGATGCGAGGCCATGCCAATGCACAGGCCGATCACCGCCCAGCGCCAGCGCCGATGGCCCAGGAGCAGCAACATCAACAGGCCTGGGATCAACACGCTGGCAAATAGGGGGTTCAAGGCATTGGTCTGGGCAAAGGCGGTGCCCAACTCCGGCAGGGAGCTACCCGCCAATTGGAAGGGCCAACGGGGGCCACCGACAATCGCCAACCCCTGCAAGGGGAAAAGACCGGCGCTGCCCAAAAGCATCCCAGCCAGCAAAGGCACCGTCTGCAGCAGCCGCTTGGGAGCCAGCCACCAGCGGATCAGCACCAGGATAATGTAGCCGCCCACCACCATCAGCAGCTTCGGCACCAGAGCAATCGGGCCACCATCGAACCAGAAGCGTGGGTTGAGGTAGCCATTGTTGTTCAGGTACTGCAGGAAGTCCTTCAACCAGAGCACCAAGGGGTTTTCCTCCTGTTGCCCTGTGGCCCTGGCCAGCGCCTTGGCTGCATCCAAACGACCAGCCCCGTAGAAGTTCTGTTTGTCGCCGGGCACTGGGGTAGCCGACATTTTCAGCACTTCCTCCACCTTGTCCGGGTCTTTGATGCCCTGAGCCTGGATCAGAGCTGCCACACCGGCTACGTGGGGAGTGGCCATGCTGGTGCCTTGGAAGTAGGCAAAGACCGGCTCGTTGGGGTTACGACGATTGATGGTTTGCTGCAGAATGCCGTACTCGGGGTGATCAGGCGTTTTGGCTCCGCCGGGAGCAGAGATGTCCACCCCCACCCCATAGTTGGAGTAGGGGGCTTTCTCCCCGTTGGGCCCCGTGGCCGAGACAGCGATCACATGCGGGTAACGGGCCGGGTAGCTCACCTGGTTGGAGTTTTCGTTGCCAGCGGCTGCGATCACCGTCACCCCCTTACTGTGGGCATAGGCCACCGCCTCCTCCATCAGTTGGGCAGAAGCGCGGCTACCCAGGCTGAGGTTGATGATCGTAGCCCCGTGGTCGGCAGCATAGCGGATCCCTTCCACCACATCCGACAGGGATCCAAAGCCATTGGCATCCAACACCCGTACCGGCATGATCTTGGCCTTGAAGGCAATGCCGGCTACACCCAAGACATTGTTGGTGGATTGGGCGATGGTTCCCGCCACATGGGTGCCGTGGCCGTTGAGGTCTTCCGGATCCTCATCGTCATCCACAAAGTCGTAGCCCTTCACAAATTGGGTTTGGGCCAGGTCGGGAACTCGGGTTACTCCCGTGTCCACCACGGCTACCGTCACCCCTTCCCCTTGGGAGATGTCCCAGGCTTCTGGCATGCGGATGGCCCTGAGGTTCCATTGCTGGGGATAGAGGCGGTCGTTGGGCACGAAAGCCGCCTGGAATTGATAGTTGGGGTGAGCATACTCGATCAAGGCTTCGTCGGTGAGCCGCTTAACCAGCCGCCGCGTGGATCCCAGGTGGTCGGCATCCACGTCAAACAGGTAGATCGCTTCTTGGCGGGCAAAAGCGCTGTCGCTGCTGGGGCGGAGCGTCAAGTGATACTCTTTAGCGATAGCGGCAATCTGACTGGGGGTGGCCGTGTTTACAAAATTGACCACGATGCTGTCGTAGGGGGCGGATCCCTTGCCGCAAGCCGTCAACAGCAAGGCCATCAAGCCGGCGCAGCAAAGACCCAACCAGCGTCTGAATTTCATAATTCACGCCCTCGGGATCCAAAACTAAATTGTTGCAACCAGTATGCCCTCTGGATTGACAATTGACGAGATGAGAGCCGGCATGGGGGCAAAATTGCCAAAAGGTGCAACCTTCGCCGCGCAAGAAGGGATCCCAGCCCTGCCGAGAAAGTGCTATGACAAGATGAGCGTAAACTGCCGCTTGGAGGGGGGAATCGGGATCGATGGATAGAGTCTTGCAGCTCATGATCCAGGGTTGGTATTACTCCATCCCCCTGTTGACGTTCTCGGTCTTCTCGGTGGCCTGTTGCATTGAGCGGGTGCTGTTTTGGTGGAAGATCACCCATCGGCAGGAGGAGGTGGTGCAGCAAGCCCTGAGCCAGTACCGCCGCAACCCACGCGCTGCCCAGTATTTGCTGGAGCAAAATGCCGATCTGCCGATTGCCCGCATCTTTTTGGCCGGGTTGGAGCTGAACGAGGCCAGCCCGGAAGATTTTAAGCTGGCTCTGGAAACGGCCCTGGCGGCAGAAGTGCCTCTGCTGAAGCGCTTCAACACGGTCTTCGACACCGTAATCACCGTTGCCCCCTTCTTGGGCTTGTTGGGCACGGTCACCGGCATCATCCAGATCCTCAGCTCCATCCAACTGGGGGATATCGGCGGCACCGATACGCAGGGGGTAGGTCGGGGGATCGCCGAAGCCTTGTACTCGACGGCCTTTGGACTGATTGTGGCTATTCCCACCCTGTTGATTTCCAACGTCTTCCGCTCTTTGTACCTGCGGCAACTCTCTAAGATCCAAGAGTACGGCGGCATGCTGGAGCTGCTGCATCGGCAGCGGCAAGAGATGCAGGCCCAACAGCTTTCCCAGTATTCCTACACCCAATCTAGCCCCAGTGGCAGCTCCACCCTTCCCCCCTACTCCTCGCTTGAGCCCTCGTAGCCTATGCGAATCCCGGAAGAAAACTTTAGATCCGGCGAGATCAACATCGTGCCTTTGATCGATGTCATTTTTTCGATCTTGGTGTTTTTCGTGATTGCCAGCCTGGTGCTCACCCGCTCCGAGGCTCTGGATGTCAACCTGCCGGACGCGACCACAGCTGAAGTTCGTCTGCAGCCGGATGTAACGGTGAGCGTGACGGCGGAAGGACAGATTGCCGTCAATCAGGAGAAAATTGCCGATATTTCTGCCCTGATCCCAGCAGTGGAACGCATCCTGGCCGAGAAGCCGGCTGAAGGGCGGCGCTTGGTGGTGATCAACGCCGATTTGGCCCTCTCCCACGGCAAGGTGGTGGAGGTGATGGATACTCTGCAGCGGGTGCCCAATGTCAGCCTGGCAATTGCCGCCCGCCGTCCTGCCAATAGCCGGTAGCTAGGTCTGGGCTAATTTGGGCCTCGGACCAAGTCCTGACGAGACAGAGGAACACGACGAGGCCATCCTCAACAGCCGCAAAGCTGTTCGCTACGCCCCTCTCTGGCTCCCCAAAGGCTGTTATCCTGGGCCCAGCAGCTGAACCAGCAGCGCCTTTTGCACATGTAGGCGATTTTCCGCCTGATCCCACACGCGGGACTGGGATCCCTCCAGTACTTCAGTGGTGATTTCCTCTTCCCGGTGGGCCGGCAGGCAGTGCAGCACAATGGCTTCCGGATCTGCCTGTTGCATCAGCTCGGCATTGACCTGGTAGGGCAGAAAGGTGGCCTTGCGGGCCTCGGCCTCAGCTTCTTGACCCATGCTGGCCCACACGTCGGTATAGACCACCTGGGATCCAGAGACGGCTTCCTGAGGATCCTGCAGCACCAACACCTGGGATCCCTGGGCCAGAGTGCGGGCTTGCTCCACCACTGCCGCATCCGGCTCGTAACCGGGGGGGGTGGCGACGCGGATGTGGATCCCGCTCATGGCACAACCCAACAGCAGGGAGTGGGCAACGTTATTGCCATCGCCGCAATAGGCCAGGGTCAGTCCCGCCAATTGGCCAAAGTTCTCCTGAATGGTGAGCAGATCGGCCAACACCTGACAGGGGTGAAACTGATCGGTGAGGGCGTTGATCACCGGAATATCGGCATACTCGGCAAAGGTTTCCAGTTCCTTCTGGTGGTAGGTGCGAATGGCGATCACATCCAGGTAGCGGGAGAGGACGCGGGCCGTGTCCTGCAGGGGTTCGCCGCGGCTCACTTGCATCACTGTCGGCACCAGATCGAGGGTGCTGCCCCCGCATTGGGCCATGGCTGCCGTAAAACTGGCGCGGGTGCGGGTAGAAGCCTTCTGAAACAACAGCCCCAACACCCGACCCCGCAGCTCCACCCGATAGGGATCCCGCTTTAACTCAGCCGCCTGGGCTAGCAGGGCCGACAGCTCCGCCGGGGTTAGGTCGCTGAGCTTGAGCAGATCCCGTCCGACCAAATTCATGGATCCCGCGATCTTCGACCCCGCCATTGTGCTACGCGCCACCTACAGAAACAATAAAAGCATCCCCAGCCCGGCGCTGGTCAACACTCCTCGAATAACTCGAATGAGAAGAGTCTTAATAGTCTTAAATAGCTTGGGCCTCGGCTTAACCCCAGTCTCAGGAGTGCCAGATCTGAGACCCATCAAAACCGCCCCCAACACTGGCTAACGTGAAGAGGAACGAATGACCTCCTGGGCCTGTTGCCGACGGGCAGAGATCTGAGCCTGCAGAGCCTGGATGGCAGCAGCATACTGTGGGTCGGCTGGGGTGGCCACCAATTCTCGGTTCTGGCTGAGCCGCTTCAGATCTTCCTCGGACAATTCCACCAAAATGTCGGGGGTAATGCCCTTGTGGTCGATGTCGTTACCGTTGGGAGTGCGATAACGGGCAATGGTTACCGCCAGCCCCGAGCCATCGGACAGGGGATGCACCGACTGCACCAGGCCCTTGCCGAAAGTTTGCGTGCCGACAATCACGGCGCGACGGTTATCCTGCAGAGCCCCCGACAGAATCTCGCTGGCGCTGGCCGAGCCACCATCCACCAAAACGGCCAAAGGTTTATCGGTAAGGGCCGTGTTGTTGGCCGTCAGGCGATCCTGCTCCCCTTGGCGGTTCACCGTCGAGACAATGCTGCCCCGGTTAATCCACATGCGGGCAATCTCGGCGCTGGAGTAGAGCAGGCCCCCTGGGTTGGCGCGCAGATCCAGAACATAGGCGGCTACCCCTTGTTTTTCCAGCTCGCGAATGGCTTGGCGCATCTTCTCGGCGGCGTTGCCGGAAAACTGGGTAATCCGGATATAGCCAATGGGCAGGCCGTTTTCCTCGTGAACCTCGTAGCGCACGGTGGCCAGCTCAATTCTTTCCCGCACCAAATCGAACACCTTTAGCCCTTCCCCCTCGCGGCGAATGGTCAGCCGCACCCGCGTACCCGGCTCGCCCCGAATGAGGTTGACTGCAGCGTTGGTGTCCATGCCTTCGGTGGACTTGTCGTCGATGCGCACGATCACGTCTTTGGATTTGATCCCAGCCCGGTCGGCAGGAGACCCTTCAATGGGGGAGATCACCACCAGCTCGTTTGTCTCCTGATCCATGCCCAGCGTGATCCCCACCCCGGTCAGCTCACCGGATGTATCGATTTGCATGCTGGCAAACTGATCCGGATCCAGAAAGCGGGTGTAGGGATCGTTCAGTTTCTTCAGAGCTTCCCGAATGGCCGCGTAGGCATCTTCTCGGGTGGCATACTCTCGGCTGAGCAGATCCCGCCGCACCGCTTCCCAATCCAGGGAATTAAAAGACGGATCCACATATTCCCGATTGACAATTTGCCAAACCTCGTCCACCACCTCTTTGGGATCCCGGCGAAACCCTGCCCAGCCCGGCATGGATAGCTGCACGCCGACCAGCGACACCGCTGTCATCACCGCAGCCGTTGCACTGACCACAAACCCACGCTTTCTCATTGGCTCTCCTGGAAGGCGCTAAAAGTCAAGGTTGACGAGGTGGATCTCCAGAGGTGGATCTCTAATTGTCAGGGAACTGGGTTTCGAGCAAGGGTCTTCCCCTATGCGAACTTCAGCTTAGAAGCATCGAGAGCGATGAAGGGCTCCCCTGCCGCAGCAAGTGGGATCCGGATTTTGGTAGGCTACAGATAACCCCAACCGACTGTGCCCAACCTAGCATAGGGATCCCTTCCGGGGGTGCTTCTAGGATCACAGTTCAACACAACTTTGTTACAACTCATCGCAACCCTTTTCTTCCAAATGGGCACTTTGCCCCCTTTCTGACTCTATGTCCCTTGCCACCGATTGCCCCAGCTCGCTTGCATCTGCCTCAGAGCGCCCGCTGCTGTCCCAAGTGCAGTTGGCCCGCGCTGCTGCCCAACACACGGCCACCTTGCCCACGGCTATTAAGAATGCCGCTCTAGAGGCCATGGCCACTGCCTTGTTGGAGCACCAAGAGCCTATCTTGGCCGCCAACCGGGCGGACTTGGAGCGGGCAGCGGAGATGGTGAAAGCCGGGGAGTTGTCGGCATCTGCCTATGCCCGCCTGAAGCTGGACGCCCACAAACTGGCAGATATGGTGGCCGGAGTGCGGCAGGTGATCCGGCTGGGGGATCCGGTGGGCCGAGCTTTGCTGATCCGGGAACTGGACGAGGGGCTGATCTTGGAACGGCGCACCTACCCTTTGGGGGTGCTGGGGGTGATCTTCGAGTCGCGGCCCGATGCTCTGGTGCAAATTGCCGCCCTGGCGGTGAAAACCGGCAATAGCGTCTTGCTTAAAGGGGGATCGGAAGCTCTGCTCTCCTGTCAAGCCTTGATGGCGGCCATCCAGGCGGGCCTGCAACAGATCCCGGAGTTCCCCCAGGGATCCCTGCAGTTGCTCACCAGCCGCGCCGAGGTCAAGGCCCTACTGCAACTGGAGGGGCTGGTAGACCTGATCATCCCCCGCGGCTCCAGCAGCTTTGTCCGCTACATCCTGGAGAATACCCGCATCCCGGTATTGGGCCATGCCGATGGCCTGTGTCACCTGTACGTGGATCGGGCAGCGAACGTGGACATGGCGATCAAGCTGACGGTGGACAGCAAAACCCAGTACCCCGCTGCCTGCAATGCCATCGAGACTCTGCTGGTTCACGAGGCCATAGCCCCCCACTTTTTGCCTCTGGCGGTCAAGGCCCTGCGGGAAAAGGGGGTGGAATTGCGGGGGGATCCCCTCTGCCGCGAGCTGGTGCCCGATCTGATCCCGGCCACCGAGGACGACTGGAGCACCGAGTATGCCGATTTGATCCTCTCTATTAAAGTGGTGGGCTCCCTTGACGAGGCCATTGCCCACATCCAGCAGTACGGATCCCGCCATACCGAGGCGATTGTAACCGAGGATGCCGCTGCTGCCCGGCGATTTTTGGATGAAGTAGATGCAGCGGGGGTCTTTCACAACGCTTCCACCCGCTTTGCCGACGGGTTTCGCTACGGCTTTGGGGCAGAAGTGGGCATCAGCACCCAAAAACTGCCGCCGCGCGGCCCGGTGGGCTTGGAAGGCTTGGTGACTTACCGCTACCAACTGCGAGGGCAAGGACATCTTGTAGCCGACTACACAGGCCCCCAGGCGCGACCTTTTCAACATCGGGATCGCCTGAACAACACCGGCTTAGCTTAGCTGCAGAAGCCAGCTGTACAAACCGGCTGTACAAAGCAGTCGTTCACAAAAACCGTTCTCCTCGTCTTCGCGGCTCCAGGTTGAGGTAAATTAAAAAATAGCTTCGTGATTGCCAAGGGTTGCGCTTTGCGGCGCGCTATGGTGTGACAATGGACTACCGGGTTCCGGGTTTGATGTTATGGGCTTGAGCGCCCTAGATGTAGCGCTTTGCATTTTGGCCTTTTGTTATTTCGATTAGGAGCTTCGCTGGATCATGCCTGTGCGTTTGTATGTTGGAAATCTGCCGGAAGAGGTGGATCGTCAGGCACTGGAGAAGCTCTTTCGCTCTGCCGGTGAGGTCATTTCCACCAAGGTGATCCGGGATCGGAAGACAGGCAAATGCCGCGGCTTCGGCTTTGTAACGGTGAACACCGAAGAGCAGGCGCAGCAGTACATCGAAAAGTTCAACGGCCACAGCTTTGGGGATGTCAACTTGCGCATTGAGCTCGCCCAGCCGCGCGACCGAGGGGAAGAAGGCGAATCCAAAACAGCGACCTCTGAGCCTTCATCCAAAGAGTCCAGAGGTTCCAAAGATTCCAGAGCGTCCAGAGATTCTGAGGCCAAGGGCTCTAAAGAGTCGGCAGAAAACCCTGCCCCCAGCAAAAAGCAACGCCAGCGCGGCAATAAGGGTGGGCGCTCCACCGTCGTCGCCGAAAGTGAGGCAGCCTCTGAGCCGGATCCCCGCTGGGCCAGCCAGTTGCAGCGGATCAAGGAGCAGCTTCTGCAGGTCACCAATTCCTAACCCCCCCGAACGAGTGATAGACACTGTTGGGATCTGACGGTAGGCTGGGTGAGTTGCGACGGCTCTAGGCATGTTTGAGAGGGGGGTTGGGATGCATAGGCTGGTGAGGATTTTTCGCGCTTGGGGGCGGAGCTTGGCCCGGGCTGGACTTTTGTTCGGGCTGATGGTTCTGCTGGGAGTGGGAAGTGGAGCTCCGGTTTTCCTACCAGCGGCGGCGGCTGCCCCGGCAGATTTGGAAGAGCAGGTGCTGCAGATCATTCGAAAGAACCCCCAGGTGATTCTGGAGGCCGTACAGGAATACCAGCAGCGACAGTACCAGGAGCAGCAGCAACAACAGCAGCGGCTGGCGGAAGAATTTGGCCGTCAACTGCGGGAGAACCCACGCGCCGTCATCGGAGATTCCCCTCGACTGGGATCCGACGCTCTGCGGTTAGTGTTGGTGGAGTTCTCCGATTTTCAATGCCCCTTCTGCGCCCGCGCCCACAGCACCCTCAAGCAGTTCATGGCCGACCACGGGGATGAGGTGACCTTGGTGTACAAGCACCTGCCCCTGACCAGCATCCACCCAGAAGCGATGTCGGCTGCCCGGGCTGCTTGGGCCGCCCAACGTCAAGGTAAGTTCTGGGAGTTTCACGACGAGCTGTTTGCCAACCAATCCCAGCTTGGGGATGGGTTTTATGTGGCCACTGCTGAGAAGCTGGGCCTGAATATAGAAAAATTCAATCGGGATCGGCGCAGTCGGGCGGCAGAACGCGCCATTCAGCGAGATATTGACTTGGCCTCTCAACTGGGCATCGGTGGCACTCCCCATTTCATCTTGAACGGCATTGCCTTCTCCGGTGCGCAGCCGCTGGAGGTGTTTGAGCAGACGCTGCAGCAGGCTAAGCAAGCCCTCTAGGAAAAATGCTCCGCACTGCTATTGAAACAGGTGGTGTATTGCAAACAGGTGGTGCAACGGCTGGCCTATCCTTCTTACCAGCGTTGCCCAGTTGCCCAAACGCTCCGTCCTTGAGGAGGGCTTTACGGTAGGCTCAGGGCAGTGGCAGGGTAGTCAACCGCTCTATTCGCCCAAGCGGGCTGTAGGCTTTGACAAGCCAGTAGGGTGGGGAGTATGTCAAAAGCAGAAACTCACCCAAGTCGCCATTTGGGCCGAATGGGGATCCCCAACGGCAGGGAAGGAGGAGAGCGTTTATGGCGGAAGTGGCTCTTGGCTACTCCACGGGCAGGATGCGGGCATCGAACCCTGCTTCGGCCAGAGAGCGCCGCGCCTGTTCGGCGTTGGCCCGTTGCCGGTAGGTGCCCACCTGAATCACTGAGCCCCGCAGGAAGGCATCAGGGGCAAACTGTTGCAGCTTGGGTAGGGCCTCTTCCCCAGCCGGCACCACCACCCAAAATCCGCTGCCACCTTCTTCCCCAGGAGGAACAGCCTGGGCAGGCGAGGAGGAGACGGGATCCGCTTGCAAAAGAGGCTGAGAGCGGCGCAGATCGGCGGGGAAGATCCCCGCTTCATAGCCTTGGCCGGCCAAGTAACGCACCTGCTCGGCGGCAGCAGCAGGGTCGGCAAACCCACCTGTGCGCACCACCCGCAGGTCATCGTAGATCAAGGGCAGGGATCCCTCTAGGAGTTGTTTTAGCGCAGGCCATTTCTCCCCGGTGGGATCGGCCACCAACACCCAATAGCGCTCTCCTTGTGCTAGGTTGGAGATGGGATCCTGGCCAGCATTTTCTCCTACCAGCGACACCGCCACTGCCGGTAACCCCTGAGCGGTTAGCCAGCGGGCTTGATCCTGGGCCAACGACAGGCGGGAGAAGGTTCCCGTTTGCAAAGCAACCTGGCCGCGGTACTGCACCACAGTGGCTCCTGGAAAGAAGCGGCGCACCCGTTCTTCCAAACGGGGATCACCGGTGGGGTTGGGCACGTGGGTGGCAAAGGGACGCTGGGGATCCAAGGGCGGAGCGGTTGGCGTCGGCGGCACAGAGGCTTTTGAGCTGGCAGCAGGGCGGCTGGGTGCTGCTTGGGCAGGAAAAGCAGGGGGCAGAGGGGGATCCGTCTCTTGGCGGCTCACCACCCGCACCGATAACCCCAGCCGTTCCAAGTCGGCCTGACGGCGTTGAGCATGGCTACGGTTGATGAACGTCCCCGCCAGAATGAAAACCTGCCCATCCCCTTGCACAAAATAGGCATCCGGCACCTGGGTGCGCACCTGAGCCAACTCCGCCGCCCCATCCGCCAGTACATGCACTTGGTAACGGGTCAGGGCCAAAGCAGCCGGCAGGACGTTCCCATTAACGGCGTGGAGCACAAGGGCAAAGGCCGCCAGGGATCCGGCAAAGAGGGCCGGTTGCGCTGGCAACAGGAGTGCGGAGCACTTTAGCCAGCCGTAGTCCTTACGGGCGTTGCACATGGGATCCATCTCCTCTGGCGGGATTGGCGGCAACTCAAACCTCTGCATCCGGGATGGAGTCTTTGCCTGGGCCTGCGGGGATCCCCCACAGTGCCAGAGCTCGCAGTTCACCCCCTTGCGGGAAGGACAACTCAAAGCTAGCGTAAGCCGAAGTTTGGGCAAGGCTGTGCCAGGGATGGGCTTGCAGATGCCGCCCACCACCGATAGAATGCTCCGCACTGCCACCGCAAAGATGCAGCCCAGTTGGGTCCACGGGAGAAACACAGATCTAGTGCATCTCCAGTATAGATAGGCTGGCAAGACTGATACATTTACGCTGAACACTGCTGAACATCACTGTTCAACTATGCAGCGATAGCATTCTGTTTGTTTCCAACCAGAATGGCGGTATCCCGCAAAGCTTTGAGTAGAATACCCAAAGCGCAGTTTCCGTGTCGTCTTACTACCAATTTTCTGCTTTGCTTTGGCTACCATGTTGGCAGACTCGAAAGTAAACAGAAAGATCAACTGGTAGTAATCCGTACTGAACATATTATACATTATTTTCAGTATAGTTGAGCTTACTATTGACTAGAGTCATGCTCTATCGCTATGGCTTGTCGGGGAGTTTGTTTCAGAGGCGACGGCGGCGGGATGGAGTCCTCGCCACAAGGGTGCGGGATCCCCCCAGGGCAAAGCGGATGATCTCCGTCTTGTACTGCTGCGAGCCCTCTGTGTAGCGGGCAAGCTGAATGGCAGATCCCTGGCCGGAAGGAAGCAAGAACCGTTCGCGACAGTGGTGGGCAGCACTCTCTGGAGTTTCCGCTTCGAGGGCAATGAAAAACCGCAGACGCAGCAGCACTTCCAACTTGGACAAGTGCTCGGTTTGCTCTGGCACCAAGCGGCCTAACGAGATTTGTAGGCGCGGCCTGCGTCGCCGAGATCCGGGGCGGCCCCAAAGCTGCTGGGCCAGTGTCCACAGAGAGGTCTGCTCAGAGGACTTGACCAACAGCTTTAAGCCTGTCAGCGGGTTAAGACCATAGGTAAGCAGCAGAGAATACATCGGCGGCAGGAAAGATTCAGAGGAGCGTTTTGAGCTAACGTCAAAAGGATACCCTATAGGCCAACTGTAGCACTGCCTACCCTCTATCCCCATCCAAGCCCCACCCTTCCCTATGGTCGGGATCCCTGCTCAACGCTGGCTGTTTCATCCTGTGGACAAGTTGGCTGCCCAAAGCTTGGCTGAGGCAGTGGGGATCTCGCCCATATTGGCTCAGATCTTACTCAATCGCGGGCTCTCCAGCCCTGCTGCCGTGCGGCAGTACCTGCAGCCGGATCCCGCCCACCTGCCTCCACCCAGTCAGGATTTTGCCGATTTGCCCCTGGCGGTGGACTTGCTGGACGGGGCGATTCGCCGACAAGAGCCCATCGCCATTTGCGGCGACTACGATGCCGACGGCATGACCAGCACGGCCCTGCTGCTGCGGGCTTTGCAGGACGCTCCAGTGCATTACCGCATCCCCAGCCGCATGACGGAGGGCTATGGCCTCAACAGCCGCATGGTACAAGAGCTGCACCGCGAGGGAGTGCGCCTCATTCTCACCGTGGACAACGGCATCTCCGCCCACGAGCCCATCCAACTGGCCAAAGCTCTAGGCTTGACAGTGATCGTGACGGATCACCACGATTTGCCGCCCCAGTTGCCCCCTGCCGATGCCATCCTCAATCCCAAGCAGCTCCCCGTTTCTTCTCCCTATCGGGGGATGGCCGGGGTGGGAGTTGCCTACCTCCTGGCCCAAGCGCTGGCCGAGCGCCGTGGTGATGGCCATCTGCAGCGGGTAGCCCTGGAACTGTTTACTGTGGGCACCATTGCCGATCTGGCGCCGCTGACGGGGGTTAACCGCCTTTGGGTGCGGCAGGGGCTGCACCTCTTGCCCACCTCCCAGGTGGCAGGGATCCGCGCCCTTCTGCAGGTGATGGGCATGCAGGGATCCCTGGAGGGGTTGCGGCCTGAGTGGATTGGGTTTGGCCTGGGGCCCCGCATCAACGCCGTTGGGCGAATTGGCCGGGCGAGAATGGGGATCCAGTTGCTGACCACCGACGATCCCCTGCAAGCAGAGAAACTGGCCCGCCGCTGCGAACGGCTCAACCAGGTGCGGCAGCAGATGTGCGGGCGCATCGAGGCAGAAGCCCTAGAGCAAATTGCCCAGCAAGGCCGGGATTTGCAGCAGGAACGGGTATTGACGATTTTGGGATCCCCTCAGCGGAGATGGCACAAAGGGGTGATTGGGATTGTGGCCTCGCGGTTGGCAGAGCGTTTTGGCTGTCCGGTGTTCATCGGCAGCCAGTCGCGGCAAGGGGAGATCAGTGGCTCGGCGCGGCAGGGGATCCCCGAGTTTGACGTGTTTCAAGCGTTGGAGTTTTGCAAGGATCTGTTCACCAAGCACGGCGGCCACCCCGCTGCCGGGGGATTTAGCCTGAAAGCGGAAAACTGGCCTCTTCTTGAAAAACGATTGCGGCAGTTTGCCCAACAGCAATTGCAGCCGGAGCAGATCCAGCCACTGGTGCAAATCGATGCCGAAGTGTCGCTGTCAGATCTCACCCTTGACCTCTATCGAGAGCTGCAGCATCTGCAGCCCTGTGGTATCGGCAACCCTGAGCCGGTCTTCTACAGCCGCAACCTGCAGGTTCTGCAACAGCAGCGATTTGGCCCAGTTCCCGGCCACCTGAAGCTGCTGCTCCGGGATCCTGCTCTCCCTACGCAACGCTCCCATGGGTTACGTGCTACTCGGACGGAGTCCTCTTGTCCGGGCAGGAGCGACTCAGCCGCCAAAACCCCCAGTGATGACCGCGGAGTGGCCAGCATCACCGATGCGTTGGTGGGGATCACAAACGCGAAGCCCCAGCGCCCTCTTTGGGCCATCCGTTGGCGGGGAGCGGAAACCCATCCGCTGCCGGAGCGAGTTGATGTAGCCTACACGCTCAAGGCCAAAACATGGCAGGGAGAAACCCAACTGGAGCTGGAAATTCTCGGGATCCAACCTGCCCAAGAGGCTGCCACTGCCGGCAACCCCCCTCTCGAGAAAACAGCGCCCCGCACCCCTGATGGGAGCAAGTCTCCCATCTCCCCCGCCTCTCTGGATGCCACTCCTCCCATGCCCAACTCCAAGCCCTCGACTGGCTCCCAGAGGGGGACAGAGCCCTCACCTCTGTTGATCTGGCGCCCCACCCCCCAGCCCACCCAGCCTTTGCGTTGGCAAGCTGTAGACCGATTTTCTGTCCTCTGGCCTCAGGCGCAGGGAACCATCCTGTTCTACGGCTTCCGCCGCCCCTCGCTGGTCTTGTCTTCAAGGCCTACGGCCCGCTATCGCGAACGGCGGTACCTGACTCTCCACTACGACCGTCCCCAAGCCGGCCACCGCTATGATCAACTCTGGTTGTGGAGCTGGCCCCCTTCTCTGGATCACCTCAAGTGGCTGCTCTGTTGCACCCCCAGCAGCGAGCTGTTGATTGCCGTCCATCAGCAAGCGGTGCCCCTGCCCTCCGCTGCCAGCTTGCAACGCCAGCTCCGCCAATACCTGCAAACCCGCAGCCAGGTGGATCTGCTGCGCTTGGCCCAGCAGTGGTGGCTGTCTCCGGCAGTGTTGGTGGCAGGATTACGCTCCCTGGGGTACGCCTGCCCGGATTTTGGCCCCACGGGCTCCCTCGGCGAAGAACTGGAAGCCCAGCAAGCTTGGTACAGCAGCTCCTGGCAGCAGGTTGCCGCCCTGCTTCAGCGATCCCACCTGGATTCTTCTGCTGCAGAGGCCCATGGGGATTAAACTGCTGCTCGGCTCTGACTACCACGGCAGCCCTCGGCTGATCCGGCAGGCCCTTGCCCATCTGCCGGAGGTGGATGCTTACATCAACTGCGGGGATTTCTGTTCCAAGGCCGGCAAACCTTCCCGCAAGGCCACCCAGGGCTTTCATCCGGCAGCCCAAGCAGAGGTGGTTCATCTGCAATCCTTTTTGGCGGCAGTGGAGAGCCTGGGCAAACCCTGGCTCTTTTTACCTGGCAACCACGATCCAGCAGCTTCGGTTTTGAATTCGCTGGTTGGCTGTTGGGGGCGGGCCATCACCCAGTCCTGCTGCTTTGAGTGGCTGGGGTTACAGGTTTTGGCTGTACCCTGGACTCCCCCCTGTGGTTGGAGCTGGTCTCTGACCTCTGCCCATTTGCAGGAGCTGCTCGCCCTCTACAGTCAACCCCCCCGGCCCATTGACCTGCTGCTGACCCACGCTCCGCCGCGGGGCCTTTTGGATGAGGGGGGGAAGTGGTATCACCGCTGTACGCCCACTTTGCGCCCCCTTTTGGAACAGCTGCAGCCCCGCTACTACATCTGCGGACACATGCATTGGGATGGGGGCAAGGTAGAGCGATGGGGATCCACCCTGGTGATTAACACAGCCCTGCACAACATGGTTCTCGAGATCCATTAGGCAGGAAGCCCTTGGACAGCCTTCCGCCTCCTCAGCTTTCCGCTACATCCATACGATTCGTAGGAACCTTCCATGACCCGTCCTTTGATCTTGGCCAGCAGTAGCCCCGGCAAATGGCGCGAGTTCAATGCCTTTTTCCAGGCCCATGCCCCTGCTTGGGAGCTGCGCCGCATGCCCTCAGAAATTGAGGTGGAAGAAACCGGCACCACCTTTGCCGAAAATGCCCTTCTCAAAGCCAGAGCCGTGGCCAAGTCTTTGGGGGAGTGGGCCATTGCCGACGATTCCGGCTTAGCGGTAGAAGCCCTTGGCGGTGCCCCTGGGATCCGCTCGGCTCGCTATGCCCCCAACGATGCTGCCCGCATCGAGCGGTTGCTCAGGGAAATGGAAGGGATCCCAAATCGCCGAGCCACCTTTCACTGCGCCATCGCCCTGGTGGATCCCCAAGGTGTAGTGCATGCCCTGGTGGAAGGGGTATGCTCGGGAGAGATCTTGACCCAGCCGCGGGGAGAGGGGGGGTTTGGCTATGACCCCCTGTTTTGGGTGCCCGAAGTGGGGCTAACCTTTGCCGAGATGAGCCCAGCTCAAAAAGAGGCCGTCGGCCACCGAGGCCGAGCCTTGCGCGCCTTGAAAGCGCAGTTGCCTCTCCTGGAGAAGCGTATGGGCTGGCTTGGATCCCAGCAATAGCCCCCGATGTCCTGGCTGGGGAGCTGCTAGCATACAATAGTCCCTTCCCTTCGGGGGAGTGAAATTGAAAGCCGTCTTGCCTTGGCAGCTGAGGGGAGCGCTCGAAGAACTATGGGTTTTTCTGAGTTTGAGGATCAAGATCCCATTGCAGCAGCGGAACGGACTGCTGCCCCCGATCCCAGCCGCCATTCCCCGGATTCTGCCGGTGAGGAAGCCGCGGTCTCCTCGGTTGCAAACTCTGGTGAAGGAAGGGAGCGGCAAAGTCGTCGTTCCCCACCCCCTTTGCCGGAAGAGGGCTCAACCTTTGTGGGCGCAGAAGATTGGCTGGACGATCGCGGTAGCGGGACGGAGTCCTTGGAGAATGGGCGGGATAGCTACAGGGAGTCCGCGCAAGGGGCCACTTCTCGCCCTTCCAACCGCTCCCTCCAGACTGGCCGAGACGAGGGGTCTCGTGTTGACAGCGAAAAGGGGGGGCAGAAAGCCGCTGCAGGAGGAGCCGGTGAGCGTCCTGGGCAAGCCCTGGTTTCCCGCCGTTCTGTCTCCAGCAACCGCAGCTACGACGGATCCGCCCGTTCCTCTGCCTTTCGCGGTAGCGGGACGGAGTCCTTTGCTGGCCGCTCGCGTAAGCGGGACGGAGTCCTTGGGGAATCCGGCTACCGCAGTGACTACAGCCGTTCCGCGGCTTACGGCTACACCTCCAGCTATGTTGGCGGTGGGGGATATGGCGGTGGTGGGCGAGGCGGCAGCTCCAGCGGGGGGGTCTCCTCCTCCGATCTGACGATCCTGCTGGTGGTGGCCCTGCTGGCCTTCTTCGGGGGATTCGCTATCCGCAACATCTTCGCCGAGTCGGGCGGCTTTGACGATGAGCGCCCCATCCGCGCTGCCAATGTGCCCGCAGCCTTTCGCGATTTTTGCTTTGCCTACAACGGCACTGCCTCCTTCACCGTGGTGCAACTGACCAGCGTTTCTGCTCTGACCATGGCCTCAGTGCCCGTTTACAAGATGGATACTTGCACCATCCCCGTCAGCCAAACGGCCAATGCCCTCCAAGCTTTGGGCATCCGCGGCCGGGCCAACACCTTGGGCCCCCAGCTGGGGGGATCCAACCTCACCCTGATCCAGCTCCCCTTGGCCAGCAGCTTGGCGCGCGCCGTGTACAGCCAGTTTCCTGGCTTGGCCGCTCAGGGCAACGAGGCGCAGGTTTTATCCCAACTGGAAGCCACCATCAACAACGCCCTGCGCTCCAACATCGAAGGGTTAGCCCTGCAAAGCCTGGAGCCCACCAACATCCCCGACGTCTACGTGGTGGTGCCGGGGCACTCCTTTAATTTGCAGCCCCAACTCAACCTGCGCTAACCCTCCTGCAGAGCATGCCTCTAACCCCCAAAACCCTGAACTTTGCTGAATTTACTGAGCTTTAGGCGGTTTGGCAAAAGTCATTGAGAGGGATATAGTAGACCAAGTTTCCCCCTGATCCTTGAGTCCACCGCAACGGTTGCCGGGAAGTGAAGGGGGAAAGCGCTCGGGGGGTATTCCTCAGGGCTTTGCGGGATACCGCCTTCCTGCTCAGAGATAGGCAGGATGCGATCGCTTCTTTCCTGAACCATGTTCAGGAGAGTTCAGCGTGAATGTATCAGGACGACGGTGTGTTCATCACCCTAGAAGGCGGGGAAGGGGTGGGCAAAACCACCCAACAGGCCCTCTTGGTTGAGCGGCTGCGCCAAGAAGGCTACGCTTGCCTGTGTACCCGCGAGCCGGGGGGCACGGCGCTGGGCAAAACGCTGCGGGAGCTGTTGCTGCACGGGGATCCCTTTAGTCCTCTGGCGGAGTTGCTCCTGTACGCGGCGGATCGGGCTGAACACGTGAGCAAAGTCATCGCGCCGGCTCTGGCGGCAGGGCAGGTGGTGGTTTGCGACCGCTTTACCGATTCCACCCTGGCCTACCAGGGCTACGGTCGGGGCATAGATCTGGATCTGATCCGGCAGCTCAACCGATGGGTCACCGACGGGCTACAGCCGGATCTCACCCTGTGGCTGGATCTCCCCCCAGAGGTGGGGCTAGAACGGGCTCGCTCCCGTTCTTCTGGCGCAGTTGAGCTAGCGGTGCAGAGCACTAACGAGCAAGAAGGCCTAGAGTTCCACCGGCGGGTTTACTGCGGATTCGAAACCCTGGCTGCCGCAGAACCCCAGCGGATTGTCCGCATTTCAGCCCAGGGATCCCCGGCAGAGGTGGCTGCCCGCCTCTGGTCAGTGGTCGAACCCCGCCTACCACTTGCGACAGCAGGCCGGGAGCCCTAGACTGATACATTTACGCTGAACATTGCTGAACATCACTGTTCAACTATGCAGCGATAGCATTCTGTTTGTTTCCAACCAGAATGGCGGTATCCCGCAAAGCTTTGAGTAGAATACCCAAAGCGCAGTTTCCGTGTCGTCTTACTACCAATTTTCTGCTTTGCTTTGGCTACCATGTTGGCAGACTCGAAAGTAAACAGAAAGATCAACTGGTAGTAATCCGTACTGAACATATTATACATTATTTTCAGTATAGTTGAGCTTATTATTGACTAGAGTCATGCTCTGTTCCGCTGACGGGAATGGCGCGACAGGCCAAAGCTCGCGACAGTTTCCCTGGCCACAGCCTGCTCGGTTTACCAAGGTTAAGATTAGGTTAAAAGGGAAGAGGCGGGGGTAACCTCAAGCTAGGCTGGATGACCTATGTGAAAAGAGCCTGCTGCCCTCTTGGTTCTCGTTTTGGGTAGAGGAGACTGGCTGTGGACGCTGTTGCTGCTGAGCTGAAAACCGATCGCGTCAGCGGGACGGAGTCCTTTCGCGTCAGCGGGACGGAGTCCTTTCGCGTCAGCGGGACGGAGTCCTTTCGCGTCAGCGGGACGGAGTCCTTTCGCGTCAGCGGGACGGAGTCCTTGCACTTGACCTTGCCCTCATCTGCGCCCTTGCCAACCGTGGCCGCCTGGGCCCACCAGCTGTTGAGCCAGCAATGGCAGCGGCTGCAGAAACACGTAAAGCGAGTTCTGGCTCAGCATCCAGAGGCGGCAGAATCTCTCCACCAAATCCGGGTGACCTTGCGCCGTATTGGCACTTGGGTGCAGGTATTTCAGGGATCCGTCCGGCTGCCCAAGCCTCTCAAGCCCAAACGCCTGCAAAAGCTGGCCAGTGCTTTGGGCAAGCAGCGGGATCTGGACGTGCTGCTGGAAATCCTGCAGGAACCTTGCTGGGAAGGGATCCCGGCAGCCCAGCAGGCAGAACTGGAGAAGCTAAAACAAGATCTGCAGCAACGTCGAACCCAAGCCGAGAAACGCTCCCGCCGCATTCTTGAAGATGCTGACTTCCTGGCGTTTCAAGCTGCCTGCGAGCAGTGGCTGGCTCACCCCCGCTATAAGCCCCAGGCGGAGCTGCCTTTGCCGGAAAGCTTGCCCCACTTGCTGACTCCTCTGCTGGCCCAGTGGCTGCTGCAGCCAGGCTGGCGGATCCCTGCTTTCCCCGCAACGGAAGCCCAGGCTGAGCAACTGCACGAGCTGCGCAAGGCCACCAAACGGCTGCGCTATCAGGTGGAGTTTTTTGCGCCCTTTTACGGGGAAACCATGCAAGATTGGATAGCAACCCTGAAGTGCTTGCAGGATCAACTGGGCCGCTTTAACGATTTGCAGGTTTTGCAAGGCGAGCTGCCTGCAGACTCAGACCTACAAACCCTTCTCCAGGAACAACAAAAACTAGCCCTCCAGGAGTGGCCTGAGCACCAACAGCGCTGCCTGGCCTCTGCCGAGCAGCACCGGCTTTACTCTAATCTTTTCTCTGTTTCCAATTTCTTTCCAACTGGGGATCCCTAGGTTTCCAATTCTATAGATCCCCCCGAAGGAAAAACCCCGCCTTATTGGCGGGGGATTTTTTGTGGCCATAGGGTTTCCAATTTCTAGGGATCCCCCCGAAGGGGGAACTTGGGATTGACTACGGAGCATTGGACACCAAAGCGAAGAGTTTCCAATTTCTAGGGATCCCCCCGAAGGGGGAACAAGGGGGAGGTTAAGTCTCTTCTTCCTGCAGAGCCTTCCAGGTTTCCAATTTCTAGGGATCCCCCCGAAGGGGGAACTCCAAATGAACGAAGAAGCATACCAATACAGCGTTTCTGTTTCCAATTTCTAGGGATCCCCCCGAAGGGGGAACACCAAGTCACCACCCTGGACTACACGCAGGAAGAAGTTGAGTTTCCAATTTCTAGGGATCCCCCCGAAGGGGGAACGATTCAGGACAAAAAGTGCGAGCACATTCGTGCCGTTGCGAAGGTTTCCAATTTCTAGGGATCCCCCCGAAGGGGGAACCTTCTTGGTTACCAAAAGCCTCCGTGAGGCATACGAAGTTTCCAATTTCTAGGGATCCCCCCGAAGGGGGAACTACAAAATACAAACAGGAGGTTAGCTATGGACATGTTGTTTCCAATTTCTAGGGATCCCCCCGAAGGGGGAACTGTCTGATGCTTCATCGTTTCGAAAACAGAATTGACGAAGCAGTTTCCAATTTCTAGGGATCCCCCCGAAGGGGGAACTTGACAACAGCTTTACGCTGTGTCATTTCCTCTGTCCCCGTTTCCAATTTCTAGGGATCCCCCCGAAGGGGGAACCTTGGGCACTGTGGCGCTTGCGGTACTAAACGCAATTGAGTTTCCAATTTCTAGGGATCCCCCCGAAGGGGGAACTCCACCCCTATTAAACCCAAGCAGGGAAAGGAATGCAAGACCCATTTGCGAGGGATCCGGAAAAAAGTCGGCAAAAAGGGTGCTGGCGAGGGGGCTTTGGGGCCGGAAAGCCTTGTGGCGCAAGGCGTCGAGGGATCGGACGAAAGAATCGGCCTTTGCGGCTTTTGGCGGATCGCTCGCGCAGGCGTTGATACCGTTTGAGTGTGCTTTTGGAAACACCGAGTGCTTAAGTAGGAAGAGCATGACTCTAGTCAATAATAAGCTCAACTATACTGAAAATAATGTATAATATGTTCAGTACGGATTACTACCAGTTGATCTTTCTGTTTACTTTCGAGTCTGCCAACATGGTAGCCAAAGCAAAGCAGAAAATTGGTAGTAAGACGACACGGAAACTGCGCTTTGGGTATTCTACTCAAAGCTTTGCGGGATACCGCCATTCTGGTTGGAAACAAACAGAATGCTATCGCTGCATAGTTGAACAGTGATGTTCAGCAGTGTTCAGCGTAAATGTATCAGACTTGCCTGAGCTACACAATGACCGAGCTGGGGGGTGCAGTCAGGGCAGGCCCACCCCAGATTTCCACCTGGGCGAGGACATAGCTAGTGAGCGGATAGAAGCGGACGCTGTCTTCCTCGGGCTTGATCTTCTTGCGGAGCCGCAGTTTGAGCTCCTCGAACTTGTCTTTGTCGAGGACGCACTCAAACACGCTGTATTGCACGCGCTTGCCGTAGCCTTCTAGCAGGTCGGCAATTTTCTTGCGTCGCTTGTCGCAGGGAGTATCGTAGGTAACAACATAAAGAAACATCAGCGAATCCGGTAGGGCTGGTACAAATCTTGAGGATTATAGACGGATTGCTTAAACTTTTTAACTTGCTGCGTTAGCAGATCCCAGCGGGGTTGATCTCCGTCAGGGGTCTGGATGGATCCCTCCATTCTTTGGATGAAAGCTGTAAGGTACTTTTTCCTGCCACTATCACTTAGAAAACAGCCACCATCGCGATACTCAAAGTCTTCTTCGATGTTCATAATGCCCTTGTTGATCAGCCAGAGGACTATTGAATCTACAATAGGCGCCCGAAATTCTTCCAGTAAGTCCGAAACCAGAGCAGCATGGCGTTCACTGCTAGCGTGCAAGCAACCCTGATAGGGATCCAAATCTTGCAGCTCAATCAGGGTTAATAGATGGTTCCAGAGCACCATGTAGCCAAAGCTGAGCATGGCATTAACCGGGTTAGTGGGCGGCTGTCGAGTGCGGTTAAGCAAAACGAAGCCCCTTTGCTGAAGGCAATTTCCCAATTCCGGGAAATACAGAGCCGCAGCCGCTCCTTCAATGCCCCGCAATTGATCTAGAGACTTGGCCTCAAGAGCTTGAGCAGCCAAATGTTCCAGACTGCGCAGGGTCAGATCCCCTGTTTCAGTGGGGCGTTGCCTGAGCTGCCTCATCAGCAGCACCCGGCTATTGAGCAGCTTGGCTCGCACCATCTGGGCTGCCGTTTGCAATCGCCATTCTTCAGGGAGCGCTTGTTGCAAATGAGCTAAGCGGCGGTACCCCCTCTCTATAGGAACAAGGCGACCGTAGCAACAGCCTAGCCGGGAGAGATAGGCAATAGGAATATTCCGCCTCAGGCACGCTCTCACTACGTCTGTGGTGACCTGGGATCGGCCAAAGATTAAAATTTGCTCCAGCAAGGGTAGAGGCACCTCCTGCAAGAGCGACTCGCCCAAATAGACCATTACGAACTCTTGCTTAAGGCTTAGCCTACACCCCTGCTGAGAGACATATAAAGTTCGCATTATTCGTCATGACGACGCAGATCTTCAGCGCCTCGCCTCTGCTCTATGGCATTGCCGGGTTTAGAGCGGCCACGCTCCGGTAAAATCTCAACATCAATTTCAGGACTTGACAAGAAACCTATCAAAATCTCTGCCAGACTGCCCGAAAAGAAGCTGGCAATCATGACAAGGATCGTGTTTGTAATTACGGCTGCCAATCCCAAAGGGGCAATCAGTAAGATGGCCAGTGTGATTGAGCCGTTGATTAAAGCTGTGATTAGACTTGTTAGAGCTTTGACGTTGATTTTCCTTCTCGACATGTTGAGCCTCTTCTAACGTTCTACTACCGGAATGGCCAGATTTGAGCAAAGCCAACTGCTCCTCTCTCAAGGTTTTCAAGATATCTTTTCCTAGGATTCGCAGTTGCCCCAAAAACGGTAACTACTTGGTAATCATCTAGGTTGGCAATCCAAACAGGCGAGGGCACGACACCTCCCTGCACACCTCCGCACAAGAATTTGTCGTATCGCCCTTCGCCCTGCCGGCCCAATTGATGCAGGATTGCCAAGGCATAAGGCTTTTTGAATTCTTCCTTGCCGCTGCAGACTACAATCTGGCAGTTTCTGTCCACTGCTTGAGGCCATCTCTCTCTAGCAACTTGGTCAAAGCTGCATGGATTTCTGGGATCAAGAGCCTGCTCGCTGAGGGCCCCGAGAGCCGCAAAGAAGTCGACCAGTCGCCGTTGGAAAAGTTTCTGAAACTCGGCCACTGACTCTGGAAGATCCCAAAATGAATCCTCCGACTCAGGGATCAGGGTAGAGCCGCGCCACCAAGGAGCTCCGCGGTTTTGGCGAGAGTAGCAGGGCCTTCTTGCCCCCTGGCCAATACCTCCCAGGTGAAACAGCATCCAGGTTAGATTCCGAAAGAGCTTTTGCACCGCTTCCTGCTTCTCCTTTGAAGCATAGTTTTGGCACTCCTCAGAAAGGCTGAGAATGAGGATCCCTTCTTGCCGTCCGGCAGGCTTCCCCTTTCCTGCTTGATTGGGTTCCGGCTCCGGTTGAGTTACTCGCCCATTTAAAAGATCCACATGGATCCAGCCGTGTTTTTGCTGGGGAGTGATGGCCCCAAAAAGTTGCCCCTCCCATTCCTGCACCTGCTTCACGGGCAAAACACCCAGGGCAAAGGTTCGAAACCAGTAGCGCAGCATGTTCTTAAAGGCTACCGGTCGGACTTCGGCAATTGATTTGTTGTCATACCGGTTCTTATCAGGTCTCCAGTTGACCACTTGCCGCCCGTGGATCAACTGACCCTCCAGCTCAAAAGGCAGCCGCAAGAATTCTCCCTTGTATTGAGATAGAGTTTTGCCAGTTTGAATCAGCCGACCGTAGCCGGTATTGACTTGGGATCCCACCCCTTGCTCCAGCCCGCGGATAAGCCATTCTTTCACTTGGGCTAACATCTCGTCGGTGCAGCCTGGGCCTTTGCGCAGGCCAATCAAAAAAGTGGCTTGCTTGAGAGAAAAGAAGAGGTTGGGATTAGGTGAGTATTCAAGATTTTGACCGTTCCACTTCCAGATATTATTGGCAATATCGACAGCTAGACCTCCTGTTTTGGAATTATCAGGATCCCCTTGTTTTTGAGTCTTGGTCGGCACAGGGTAGGCATCCAAAAAGATCACCTTGCCAGCACTATCTTTATCCTCAGCTTCCAGGTGCCCAAGCCAGGGTGCCACTGCTTTATCCGCCTCTTTCCAAGACAGGTTGTGCTTCTGCATCAACTCTCGAATAGCCTGGGTGCGGGCTACCCCCCGCAAGGTGGAGCTGGGAATGTAAGGGATCCCCAAGTGATCAAAAGCGGGCAGCAGCATGCTTTCCGGGCCTTTGGCTCCACCCACCCGAATTCGCCAGGGACAGGTGACCTGAAAGGTGTCATTGGCAATGCGCTTGATGCGATCGTTTAGAACTTGCAAGCGGGAGCTGTAGTCTGCATTTGCTTCCGCCCGATGCACCAGATCGACTTTGGTTCCGTCCCTGAAAGGAGCCCCATAGGCTCTCATCCAGCGCAGATATTCAATAAAGCTCGCTGTGGAAGCCGGCCTAGGACTGGGATCCGAGGGATGTCCTAACCAGGGAGAAGGTTGGGAATGGTTGCTGCCCCCTCCACCACCACTCCCCCCTCTCTGATTGGGGGGATGGCCTCCTCCTCGACTTCCTGAACTTGGCGGACGGCTGGGATCCCCTTGCTGAGGTGAGCCTGGTCTTCCAGGACGGGGAAGGGGTTGTGGAGCGTTGGCAGGACGATTGCTAGGCATTTGATCTTCTCCTAAAGCTGGAAAGCAGTATTAGGAATTGCGAAGCGTTTCCCGAAATTCGCGCAACATAGCGCTGGTGCCAATTTCTAAGGCGCGTCGAATGAGTTGAGGCACAAGCCTGGGGATGTCGAAGTCTGGGAAAAGTCGGCTGCAGCTCGATTCTACGTAGTCTTCTCCCTGCAGAATAAACATCCGTAAACTTCGCTCACCCAAGAGCCAAACTTCGGGCACACCAGTAGCTTTATAAGCATCGATAAAGGTTCGGGAAGTAATGTCGGACTCAATGGCCAGATCAGGCGGAGGCAACAGATCGACATCGATCCTTCCCTCACACCCTCGCACCTGCTCTAGGTGATGGACATAAAAGCAGGTGTCAGGCTCCACCCCAGCACTGCCAGACTTTTTAAGGGTTGTTGAGCCAAAGTCTTCCCAGTCTCTCCCTTGAGAATCAAGGAGAGCTTTCACAATACAGCCTGTTAAGGGCTCAAGGGGTACAATAGCAGCACTTAGCAAACCAACTTCGGAAGGAGGATGGATTGATCAGTAGTAAAGAAGTCTTCA
>NZ_JBSSAC010000036.1:0-28814 GCF_054058315.1 Thermostichus sp. MS-CIW-40 | reverse complement strand
ACTCTTTGCCGCAAATCCAAAGAATGAGTCGGCATTCCTTTCTCTCCTTCCTCTTGAATACCTGTACCCTATTTTAAATTAAAAGGCTGTATCGAAACATTGTCAATTGTGATTCAATGTGATCAAGCTCACCATTACGTTTCATGACGTTTGATATCCATAGTGGAAGAGTTGGGATCTTTATCCATCCACTCGTCAGTGTAGGAGTTAGCCATGGTTATTCTCGACTACAGCGATGCAGACAGTGGCTTCTGGGCTTCGACTCCTCAGGGTTTGGTGGAGGTGATCAAGTTTCAGAATCACTTCTACGCCCTTCGGCAAGTGTACAAACGCGCCCAAGACGCGATATCTGCCTGTCGCGCCGACATTGAAAGGGGATTTCTTAGCATTGTGGTGCAGTTTGAGAATCACGCGGAAGTGTGGGCTCAACTGTCGCCGGGCGTACCCGTGCAGTCCCAACCAGAGGCTGCTCCTACGGACAACCCTGCCAAGCCCAAGCTGACCTATCGCGGCCAACCGGTGAGCAAACCTTCCCGAAATCCCAGCCTCGCCCGCAGGCCCTTGCCTGACTCCCTCTATTTCCGCGGCGCGAAGATCGGCTAGACCGTTTCCGTTTGCCAGGTCTGGAGCGGTCGAGATTTCCCTTCTGGCCGCAGCCATCTGCGTTAGCGGTGCAAAGCACCATAGAGGCCCACCCCATAGCCCAGTACCTCAACCGGATCCCCTTGGCTTTCTGCCGGCAGTTGGGATCCCTTTCCCAACCACTGGGCCTCGTGGCTATCCAAAAGCTTCTCCCAGGTGCCGCTGGGCCATTGGGTATAGGTGACTGGCTGATCGGGGCTGAAATTGAAAAGGGCAAGCAAAGCCTGGGATCCGTGGCGGCGGTGCAGAGCTAGGCCAGAGTTGGAAAAGAGCTCCACTTCCACCCCGTCCCGCTCCAGATGCTGGAGGGCCGGCTGGGTTTTGCGCAGCTGGATCAGGGCCTGGTACCACTTCCAGAGAACCTGGTGGTGACCGGCTTTTTTCAAGTCCCAATTGAGCTTGGAGCGCAAGAAAGTCTCTTCAGCTTGGGGATCCGGCGGCTCTCCCTGCCAGGCAAAGGCGCTGAACTCGCGGCGGCGTCCTTGGCGCACCGCTTCCACCAGGTCGGGATCCCCGTGGCTGACAAAATACAGAAATGGCGCCACTTCCCCATACTCTTCCCCCATAAATAGCAGCGGCAGCATGGGAGCTAGCAGCAGGGCAGCGGCAGCCAATTTGAGGCCCTCGAAAGAGGTGAGCTGGCTAAGGCGCTCTCCCAACATGCGGTTGCCGATTTGATCGTGGTTTTGAATGCAGACAACAAATTGGGATCCCGGTCGCCCAACAGCGGAGTTGCCGTGACGCCTGGCGCGGTAGCAGGAGTACTGGCCAGAATAAACGTAGCTCTCCCGGTAAGCCTTGGCCAGGTGCTCCAATTCGCCAAAGTCCTGGTAGTAGCCTGTCTTTTCCCCGGTAAGCAGGGTGTGAAGTGAGTGGTGGAAGTCATCGCACCACTGGGCATCTAGCCCGTAGCCCCCTTGCTCTCGGGGGGTGATGAGGCGGACATCGTTGAGGTCGCTTTCGGCAATGAGAACCCTGGGCCGGCCAGTGCGAGCTTCTAGGGCATCCACCTGCTCTGCCAATTCCTGCAAGAAGGGGTAGGCGCTGAAGTCGTAGATGGCATGCACCGCGTCCAGCCGCAGCCCATCGAGATGAAACTCCTCCAGCCAGTACTCGGCGTTTTGTAGGAAAAACTCTCGCACGCCGTCAGAATAGCGGTCGTCGAAGTTGAGGGCATCCCCCCAAGGGGTGTGGTACTTGTCGGTGAAGTAGGGGCCAAAATCCCGCAGGTAGTTCCCCTCCGGCCCCAGGTGGTTGTAGACCACATCCAAGATGACGGCCAAACCCAGTTGGTGGCAGGCATTGACTAGGGCTTTGAAGCCTGCCGCTCCTCCATAGCTGGTCTGCACCGCGTAGGGGTAGACGCCGTCGTAGCCCCAGTTGCGCTCTCCTGGAAACTGGGCCACCGGCATCAGCTCCAGCACGTTTACCCCCAACTCCACCAACTCCGGCAGGCGAGGGATCAGAGCAGCAAAGGTGCCCTCGAGGGTAAAGGTGCCTACATGCAGCTCGTAGAGGATCCACTGAGACAGGGGGATCCCCTTCCACCCCTGATCCTGCCAGTCGAAGTGGGGATCCACCACCCGCGAGGGGCCATGAACGCCATGCGGTTGACAGCGGGAGGCCGGGTCTGGTCGCTCCACTACCCCTGCCTGGGTGTGCAGGCGGTAGAGGTAGTCCACTGGCCCAGGTGGGATCCCGTCCACCTCCCCCTGCCAATAGCCCTGCTCATCCCGCACTAGAGTAAAGCAACGTTGGACAGGGCTGAGCAGCTTCAGCTCCACCTGCTCAACCAAGGGCGCCCACACCGAGAAGTGATAGCAGCCTGAGCCCAGGGGATAGGCGCCCATCCGCCCGGCCTGGAAGAAAGGAGAAGCCTGCAACACAGAATCTATCCCGCAACTCGGCTTCCGCTATAGCGAGCATGCCTGGCAAAAGCCGGAGAGTGGGTTTTTGGCTTCTCCTCTGCCATAGTGGAATGGGTCTGATACATTTACGCTGAACACTGCTGAACATCACTGTTCAACTATGCAGCGATAGCATTCTGTTTGTTTCCAAACAGAATGGCGGTATCCCGCAAAGCTTTGAGTAGAATACCCAAAGCGCAGTTTCCGTGTCGTCTTACTACCAATTTTCTGCTTTGCTTTGGCTACCATGTTGGCAGACTCGAAAGTAAACAGAAAGATCAACTGGTAGTAATCCGTACTGAACATATTATACATTATTTTCAGTATAGTTGAGCTTATTATTGACTAGAGTCATGCTCTAGCGCTTAGGTCTCATGCTCAACTACCCGCCCAGCTATCCCGATCCCACTGTTGTGGACATCTACCACGGGCAGGCGGTACCGGATCCCTACCGCTGGCTGGAGGATCTGGATTCGGAGCAGACGCGGGCCTGGATTGAGGCGCAAAACCACCTTACCTTTAACTACTTGCAGCAGATCCCAGCCCGGCAGCGGATCCGAGAACGCCTGACCCAGCTCTGGAACTATGAAAAATACAGCCAGCCCTTCAAAGAAGGGGGCCGCTACTTCTACTTCAAAAACGACGGCCTGCAAAACCAGAGCGTTCTCTACACCCAAGAAAGTCTAGAGGGCCAGGCGCGGGTTTTGCTGGATCCCAACACCTTCTCGGAAGACGGCACGGTGGCTCTAGCGGGCATTGCCATCAGCCGCGCTCGCGACAGCGGTGCGGAGCACGCTGGACGGTATTTAGCCTATGGCCTCTCCTGCTCCGGCTCCGATTGGCAAGAGTGGAAGGTGCGGGACATCGAGACCGGCGAGGATTTGCCGGATCACCTCCGCTGGGTCAAGTTTTCCGGGGCGAGCTGGACCCTGGACGGGCAGGGATTTTTCTACAGCCGCTACGACGAACCAGCCCCGGGCAGCGAATACGAAAGCGTCAACTACTTCCAGAAGCTCTACTACCACCGCCTGGGCACCCCCCAATCAGAAGATGTCTTGGTCTATCACCGCCCCGACCAAAAAGAGTGGGGCTTTGCCGGCGGGGTTACTGAAGATGGGAATTACCTCATCATCTCCGTCTGGCGGGGCACGGATCCCAAAAACCTCATCTTCTACAAAGACCTGCGGGATCCCCAGTCTCCTGTAGTAGAGCTCATCCGCGAGTTTGAGGCCGAATACAGCTTCGTGGGCAACGACGGATCCCGCTTTTGGCTGTTGACGGACTGCCAAGCTCCTCGGCGGCGACTGGTGGCCATCGACTTGGAGCAGCCTGACCGGGTGCAGGAGGTGATCCCTGAGGCGGAGGAGACCCTGCAGGGGGTTAGCTTGATCAACAATCAGTTTGTGGCCTTCTACCTCAAAGACGCCCACACCCAGATCAAGACCTTTGCTTTAGACGGTAGCTACCTGGGGGAAATTCCGCTGCCCGGGCTGGGATCCGCCAGCGGCTTTGGCGGCAAGCGCTACGACACCGAGACCTTCTACACCTTCACCAGCTTCACCACCCCACCCACCATCTACCGCTACGATTTCACCAGCGGCACCAGCACCCTGTTCCGTCAGCCCCAGGTGGATTTCGATCCCCAGGCCTACGAGGTGCAGCAGGTGTTCTACACCAGCAAAGATGGCACCCGCATCCCCATGTTTCTTGTCCACCGCCGCGGCCTGGCTCGGACAGGGGATCACCCCACTCTGCTGTATGGCTACGGCGGCTTTGGCATCTCTCTTACCCCCAGCTTTTCAGTGGGTCTGGTGGCCTGGCTGGAAATGGGAGGGGTTTACGCCCAGCCCAATTTGCGCGGCGGCGGCGAGTACGGAGAAGAGTGGCACCAGGCGGGCACCAAGCTCAACAAGCAAAAGGTGTTCGACGACTTTATTGCCGCTGCTGAGTGGCTGATAGCCCATGGCTACACCAACCCCGCCAAGTTGGCCATCTCTGGCGGCAGCAACGGCGGCCTGCTGGTGGGGGCCTGCCTGGTTCAGAGGCCGGAGCTGTTTGCAGCGGCCCTGCCGGCAGTGGGGGTGTTCGACATGCTGCGCTTTCATAAGTTCACCATCGGCTGGGCCTGGATCTCCGAGTACGGATCCCCGGAGAACCCGGAGGAATTCAAGGCCCTCTACGCCTATTCCCCTCTGCACAACCTCAAGCCCGGCACTGCCTATCCCGCCACCCTGATCACCACCGCAGATCACGACGACCGGGTGGTGCCCGCCCACAGCTTCAAGTTTGCCGCTGCCCTGCAGGCAGCCCAGGGGGGATCCCAGCCGGTGCTCATCCGCATCGAAACCAAGGCAGGGCACGGGGCCGGCAAGCCCACTACCAAGCTGATCGAGGAAGCTGCCGACCGCTGGGCCTTTTTGGTGCAGGTGCTAGGGATCCCCTGGGACGGAACGGGAAGTTAGCGAGCTCTAGGACCCAGGCCCACCCGACCGGCATAAACTGCCGCTTCCCCCAGCTCGTCTTCGATGCGCAGCAGTTGGTTGTACTTGGCAATGCGCTCGCTGCGGCAGAGGGATCCGGTTTTGATCTGCCCGGCACGGGTGGCCACCGCCAAGTCGGCAATGGTGGTGTCTTCCGTCTCGCCAGAGCGGTGGCTGATGATGGTGCGAAAGCCGGCTTGAACTGCCAATTGGATGGCCGAGACGGTCTCCGTCAGGGTGCCGATTTGGTTGGGCTTGATCAAAATGGCGTTGGCGGCGGCGCTGTCGATACCCTTTTGCAGGCGGGTCAGGTTGGTTACAAACAGGTCATCTCCCACCAGCTGTACCCGGGATCCCAGTTGAGCGGTCATGGCTTGCCAACCGGCCCAGTCTTCTTCCGCTAGCCCATCTTCAATGGAAAGGATGGGATAGTTGGCCAGCAGTTGCTGGTAGTAAGCCACCATATCAGCCGCGCTGTGGGCTTTGCCCTCAAAGTGATATTGCCCATCCTGCAGCAGCTCGTTGGCGGCCACATCCAAGGCCAAGGCGATATCTGCTCCCGGTTTGTAGCCTGCCTGTTCAATAGCCGTCATCAGCAGATCCAAAGCCGCCGCATTGGAGTCGAGATCAGGAGCAAACCCCCCTTCATCCCCCACACCGGTGGACAGCCCCTTCTGCTGCAGCACTTGTTTTAGTACCGCAAACACCTCAGCCCCGTAGCGCAGCGCCTCGCGAAAGCTGGCCGCTCCAATGGGCACAAGCATAAATTCTTGAATATCGACGTTGTTGTCGGCGTGGGCGCCGCCGTTGAGCACGTTCATCAGCGGCACCGGCAGCAGGTTGGCAAAGGGCCCCCCCAGGTATTTGTAAAGAGGCAAGCCCACTGCTTCCGCAGCCGCTTTGGCTGTCGCCAGAGAAACTGCCAAAATAGCGTTGGCCCCCAGGCGGGACTTGTTGGGGGTGCCGTCCAGGTCGATCAGCAACTGGTCAATACGGGCTTGGTTGAGGGCATCTTCTCCCTGCAGCTCCGACTGGATGGGGCCAAGGATGTTTTCCACCGCCCTCAGCACACCCTTACCGCCGTAGCGTTTGGGATCCCCATCCCGCAGCTCGTGGGCCTCGAAGGTGCCGGTCGAAGCACCGCTGGGAACCTGCGCCAAGCCCGTTGCCCCATTGGCTAGACCCACCAGGGCTTCTAGGGTGGGACGCCCTCGCGAGTCGAGGATCTCATGGGCGGTAATCCACTCGATGGCTGTTTCCACAGTTACACCTCAGCAATTGGCTAGATAGCTCTGGCCAAAGCCAGATCCCCCCATAGACTAGTAGATTCTTGCCCGCGATCCGGTCAGCTTCCAGAAAACTTTAAGTCTGTCCTTTAGGTATAGAGATTCTTCAAGGCTGCAGCAGTAGATTGAACATAGGCCGGCCAGAGCTTCAACCAGCCGTCGAGCGGGGTTTGCCTGGGCAAGGTGCTGCTCAGGAAGTGTTCTCCTCTTCCTTCTAGGCAAAGCGATGGCTCAGCCGCATCGGGTCGTGTACGGTGATCTTCTTCTTGTGAATGGAGATGTACTTCTTCTTGCGCAGCTCTCCCAACAGGCGGGTGATGGTGACGCGGGTTGAGCCAATGGCCTCGGCAATGGCCTGGTGAGACAGCTTGAGATCGATGGTGACCCCATCTGGGCCAGGCACCCCGAAATCGCGACAGAGAATCAACAAAAAGCTGACCAGACGGGATCCCATGTCGCGATGAGCCAGCGTCTCGATCATCATCTCCGTTTGCAAGATACGAGACGACAGGCTTTTAACCAGCAACATGGCCAGTTCGGCGTTCTCCTGCAAGGATTTTTCTACCTGCTCGATCGGTAGAGAGAGTAACTCGGTAGGTGTAAAAGCCACCGAGTGATAAAAGCGGTCGGAGCGCTGTCCCGTGATAAAGGAGAGCACGCCGAAGATGCTGTTTTCGCGTAGGAGGGCAACGGTGATTTCCTCTCCCATTTCGTAGACCCGCGAGAGCTTAACGGCTCCCTTTACCAAAAAGTAAACCCGCTCCGCCGGATCCCCTGGAAAAAAAATGGTCTTCCCGCGCTCGAACGTTTCGATAACCGGAGGATGGTGAGGGCCTCCCAATTGCTTGAAGGCTGTGATCAGAGATTTTTCCGCTACGGCCACCGCCATACTCATCAACCTTTTAAGGTCAGTTTATACCTAAGATCAACCTATTAAGATCAATCTAGAAGCATTAGGCTAGGTTGCGACCCCTTGACTTCAGAATCGATGATGATACCAAGATTTACCCTAAAGTAGAAGGTTCTGCCCAGGCATCTTTGTAGCACGCGCTACATTTTTGAGTCTCGTTTTTGCCCCAGAAAGGGATCCCCAACCGAAAGCAGGGGTTAGGATAAGAGCCATTGTCGCTGGGGGTTGCGTCGGCCCTTGGCGGTAGAGAGTGGAGTGGGTTGGAACATTCTATCTATCTATCTATGGGGATCCCAGAGGTTATCGTTGCTGCACCTTCTCAACTGAGCCGCCAGCATTTCACAGTGCGGATGCCGGATCCGGCCAATCACCTGCTGGAGGTGGAACTGCAGATCCAAGAGGTGGATCCAGAGGTGCCTTTGCGGCTGCGACTGCCGGTGTGGACGCCGGGATCCTACTTGGTGCGGGAGTATGCCCGTCACGTGCAGGAGTTTCAGGCGGCAACTGAGCAAGGGATCCCTTTGGGCTGGCGGAAGGTGGACAAGAACACCTGGCAGATCGATCCGCCGGGCTGTTCTGCCGTGAAGGTGTGCTACCGGGTCTATGCCTATGAGCTGACGGTGCGCACGAACCATCTGGATTTGACCCACGCCTATTTCAACGGGGCAGCGCTCTTCCTCTACGTGCCCGGTCGCGAGCGGGAACCTTACACTTTGACGGTGATCCCCCCCAAGCCCGATTGGCGCATCGCCACCAGTTTGCGGCCCTTGACCTCTCCTTCTGAGGATCCCACTTCCGGCCAGTCTTTTGTGGCAGAGGACTATGACGAGCTGGTGGATAGCCCGGTGGAGGTGGGTCCACATCGAGTGCAATCGTTTGAGGTGGAAGGGATCCCCCATTACTTTGTGGTTTGGGGGGCGGGCACTCTGGATGTGGAGCGGGCTGTCGCTGATGCCAAGGCCATTGTCGAAACCACAGCCGCGTTTTTCGGTGGGCTACCCTACGACCGCTACTGGTTCATTGTGCATTTGTCGCCGGGAGGATTTGGTGGCCTTGAGCACAAGTACAGCACCACCCTTCTTTACTCTGGGCTGGAGCTGCATCAGCCGGAGTCCTATCGGCGCTTTTTGTCTTTGCTGGCCCACGAGTTGTTTCATGCCTGGAATGTCAAGCGTCTGCGTCCGCTGGCATTGGAAAAGATCGACTACAACCAGGAAAATTATCTGGAATGCCTGTGGTTTTGTGAGGGAGCGACCAGCTATTACGAAAACGTCATCTTGTTGAGGGCAGGGATCCTCAGTGCCGGCGATTTCTTGAAGATTCTTTCCGAACAGATTGGCCGCTTGCAGCGTACTCCGGGCCGGGCCGTGCAATCGCTGCGGGAGTCCAGCTTCGATACCTGGATCAAACTCTACCGCCCCCACGAAAACACCCTCAACAGCCAGGTTTCTTATTACTTAAAAGGGGCTTTGGTCTGTTGGCTGCTGGATCTGCACATCCGTCACCTTTCCGGCGGTCAGGGATCCCTGGATACAGCTTTGCAGGATCTGTGGCAGCGCTTTGGTCGGTCAGGGAAGGGCTACAGCGACCAAGACTTGCGGGAGGCGTTTGAGCGGGCAGCCGGTGCCGATCTTGGCCGGTTTTTCGCAGCCTATGTGGAAGGCACGGAAGAGCTAGACTACAACACTTACCTACACCCCTTTGGCCTCACCCTTAAAGCCCACTTCAGCCGCCCCAACCCCAGCCCTTACTTGGGCCTTAATTTCAACGGCGAGGGCAATCGCATCAGCGCAGTAGAGATAGGATCCCCGGCGCAAAAAGCGGGCATCTGGGCCGGCGATGAGCTGGTGGCCCTGGATGGGTTCAGGGTGAGCGCTGCCAACTTGGCGGAACGCTTGACGGCCTATCAGCCCCACCAGATCATTTGTTTGAGCGTTTTTCAAGCCGATCAGTTGAAACATTTCTGGATCCCGTTGGATCCCCCTCGGCCCGATGTCTACACGTTGGAGGTGTTGCCTGAACTGACTCCTGCTCAAGAAGCTCTTCAGCAAGGCTGGCTGGGATCCCTTGTCGGCGCCCAGCTTCGGTCAGAGGCAGGTCCCCATCTGCTTGAAAATTCACCTATCTCCTCCTAGCATGTTGAGGCAAGCAGGTAATCAAGCAGGTAATCCAGTTAACTGGAAAGAAAAGTAACAGCAGCAGAGGACAGGAGTATCTGATGGACTTAGTTTTGGTTTTATTGATTGGGGCAGCTGTTGGTTTCTCGGTAGGCATTTACGTTGCTCGCCAGTATGGGGCCAGTCCTAAACTGGAAATCTGGAAACGAGAGATTATCAGAGATATATCTTCGCAGCTAAGCCAACGCAGCCAAGAACTCAACAACCCGGACAAAGCACTCATCAAGTTGAGCGAGGGATTGGTAGACAAGATTTCTCAAAAGTTACAGGAAAAGTTACAGGCCGTCCAAGCTACCCTTGAAGAGTTTAAATTTCGCCTTGCTGACAGCCAGCAAAGCTTGCTACAGGACTGGGGCAGAGACTTTCTACAAGCTATATCTGTAAAGTTGGCCGAACATGGCCAGCAACTGAACAATCAGCTAGCCATTCTGGAAAATCTAGTGGAAGAGGCCAAAGATATTTATCGGCAGCTACGGGTTACTATTCAAAGTTCTCATGGATCCGAGATATGCCCAACTGCAAATCAGGACTCCCAGAATGAGCAGGTTACTCAGGTCATTGGTAAAGCACCAGATCCTGAGACACCAGACGAAGTACTAAGAGACAAGGATGGGACAGCTACTGTTGATATATCAAAGATAGAGTCGTTCTTAAACTCAAAAAACATAAAGATAAAAAGCATAGCTGCGGAAGAAAAAGAGGAAAAGCTAGATCAAATAGCCGCCTTTATGGGCAGCCGATACTCTTTTATCAAGAGATTTTATGGAATGGTTAAATCAAACATGAAGAGCGGCAGTTCTTTCTCCCTAAACCTTAGAGACGAACCTCAACAAGTAGTCAGTTCAACTTGCCAAGTTGCTAAGGAGTTACACGACATCGCATTTTTGGAAGAGTACAGATACTCTAAGGCGCCCAGATGCCTTTTGGTAGCGAGACCCAGTAGGTCGCCTCAGGCGCTGAATTTTCTGGCAGGGAACTGGCTGGAAAGATATGTTAGGGGCACGCTGATCCGCCTTGTTGCGGCTCACACCAAAAAGATCAGTTTCTCTTACGTCGCGAATGCCCAAGTTACTTTATCGAATAGAGCCGATTTTGAGATGGATCTTTTCTTCCATATCAATGATAAATTCTACTGGGTGGAATCGAGGACAGGTGGGTACCAAGATAAAATACAAAAATACTCCAGAATCGCTGATGAACTCGGTCTTCAGGGAAGCCAAGCTTTCATAGTTTTAACTGATGTTAGTCAAGATACAAAAAGTAGTCTATCTTCCCTCTATCACCTGTCAGTGATTGGCGTCGATGAGGTTGAGTCTACCTTTGATGGGATCCTGAAAAGCCATCTCTGAAAGTCTGAAAAAGTCCCCAAGAGCATCGGCTCAGGCCACAATCTTGACGGCTTGCTCCATACACCACCAGGGATCCTCCGCAAAAGCTGGCATGGGAGTGCTGCCTGCTTTGCCCAGAATGGCCAGCCTTACCTCTCGATCTAGACGGGATCCGGCCCCGTAGGGATCTTCTGAGGGAGGTTCCAGCCGTTGCCCCAGAGGGGGCATCACCATAATGCCTGGCTGCATGCTGGTGCTGCTGACCCAGATTTTGAAGCGATCCACCGCTACGTCTGTTCCTTCTGGCAGCTGCATCTGCAGCAGGTAGCGGGGGCCAGAGCCGATCAGCAGGCTCTCGTTGGGGCGTAAACGGGCAGGCAGATCTGGTTGATAGGGGTAAACCAAATCCACGCTGTACCGCCGCTCGTCAAAGACGGTGACATAAACATGCACTGGAGTGGGGGCTCTGTTTCTCAAGGCAATGGCCAGGTTGCGGCCCGCTTGGATTTGTACTTGTCCCTGGGGATCCCGCGGCAGAGGGCTCACTTCGGCAGGGGCAGAGCTGCTGGCCGGGGTTTCCAGTTGGAGAAATTCCACTTCCAAGATGCTGCTCAGCGCATCGCTGGCAGGTTGCAGATTCAAGAGGTTGCCGAAAGCGGCCACGTGCTCCAACAGCCGCACCAGCTTGCGAGGCAGGGCCTGTAGCTTTTTCACCGGGATCCGGAAGGCCGCCAGAGCCACCTCTTCCCCCCGACGGTAAAAGTGATAAATGGCATCGGGCAACAGCTCTACCCGCAAGTCTGCTGCTTCCGGGTCTGTGTAGGTCAGAAGCGGTGAGGCCGGCAAGGCCGCCAGCAAATCGGCAACGGGCATTTGCACTTGACTGGGATCCGCACAGGTGAAAGCCACCCGCAACGGCTGGAATCGGACAGAGGACATGGGGAAAACCTGGAACGGAGTCTGCCGTATTCTCCTGCTGTGAGGTTGCCGGGCAAGCAAGCCAAGCTCTATATTACCTGCTCAGTTCTCCCCACCTCGACCGGGCTGTGGCCAAGTCAGCTCCCGGCCAATAGACCCCCAACAGGCCACAGCTCCGTAATCAAACTTAACACCAAAGGCAAATGGAACCATTGGGAAACCATCTCGGATCCCATCTGCAAATGATCTCTTGATGGTCTATTCTTGATCCTGTTGTCGGGTTTGCGGCTGGAGTGGAGCCCACCTCTCCTCTTTCTAGACTGATCTACGGAGAACCATGTTTAGCAAAGCTTTTTCTTTTCAGAAGGTGTTTGCGCCAGCGCGTCGTCGGTTGCTTGTCCTGCTGTTGGCTGCGTTGATGGCTGGGTTTGGCTGGGGTCTGGCTCCAGTGTTTGCAGCTAGGGATATTCCTGCAGTGGCTCTGTCGCCAACTGAGTCTATTACCTTTACCGAAGCCCAGTTGGCCAAAGGGAAGAAGCTATTCAACACCGCATGCGCCCAGTGCCATGTGGGCGGCCAGACCTATCCCAACCCGGATGTGAGCTTGAAGCTTTCGGATCTGGAGGGGGCAACTCCCCCACGGGATAATGTGCTGGCGATTGTGGATTACATCAAGAATCCAGTCACCTATGACGGGGTGGAGTCTCTGTTGGAGTATCACCCCAACACCCAGCTCACCAGTGAGTATCCACGTCTGCGCAACCTCACCGACGAGGATCTGAAGCTGATTGCGGGCTACATTCTGGTGCAGGCCAAGACCGTTCCCGGCTGGGGTGGTACCAAGAACGAAAGCCACAGCGACCTATCAGCCTATCTCTAATGCCGCATCTGGATCAGAAGTTGCCTATGAGATGGCGGATCCCGTCTCGCCTCTGGGCCTGGGTCGGGATCTTAGCTTTGTTGTGGCTGGGGCTGGCCAGTCCGGTGGCTGCCCGCATTGATCCTTACGTGAACCAGTATTTGCGGGTGAGTGGCCCTGTGGAATTGCCTCTAGATGCCGCAGGGCATACCCTCACCTTTACCCCAGAGCAGCTCACGGACGGCAAAAATCGTTTTCAGTCCGCCTGTTTGAATTGTCATGTGGGCGGTGCCACTTTGCCGGCTCCCAACATTTCCCTCTCTTTGAAGGACTTGCGCGGTGCCACTCCACCCCGAGATACCCTTCAAGCCTTGATGGAGTACCAGCGGGATCCCCGCAGCTACGATGGCTCGGATTCCAGCTATGGATGCCGACCTGTACCCCCTTCCTGGATGGACGACGAAGCCGTAAACTACCCGGCTCCGACCGCTAAGCGGTACGGAGCGGGCTTTCAGTAGCCCTGAGCCTGTTCTGATCTACCAGAGAACAAAACAGGCCCGTTCGCGAAGCGAGCCGTAGGCTTAACCTCTAGGCTGGTTTACGACAGCCCCCAAGAGCGCAATTACGTTTGCACCATTCAAGTCCGCATCCCCTTCCCATCCACAGTGCCCACACTTGAACGACTTGCCACTGCGGTAGGATTGCGCAGGATCGGGATGGATATGCAAACACCGGTGGCAGGTCTGCGACGTGTAGGCGGGCGGCACAAGAATCAGAGAAACCCCTGCAACCCTCGCCTTGTATTCCAGAAATTGACGTAGTTGGTAGAACGCCCAACTGTTGGCCCTGCGCCTTTCGGTTTTGCTGCGGGGTTGTTGATTGACCCTTCCCCGGATCCCTGTCAGGTCTTCCAGGGCGATAGCGCTGTTGGTAGCTTTTGCCCTAGAGACAATAGCTTTGGAGATGCGATGATTGACCCACGTTTGAAAGCGTCTCTCCTTGCCAGACAGCCGTTGCAGCAGTTGACGGCATCTGCGCCGCGAACTGCGGGTGCCCTTACTGGCTTTGCGTTGGAGTGCCGCCCTCAGCTTGGAGTAGTGGTCGCGGACTCTGTTCAGCTGCTGTCCATTCCAGTTGTTCCCCTCTGACGTATGGGCAATATCTGTCCTTCCCAAGTCCACCCCGATCACCTTGTCGGTTTCTTGTTGCTTGGGTGGCTTTTCCTCTACGCAAATCTGGATGTAGTAGGAGCCGTCTTTCCGCTTGACCAGGGTGGCAGATTTGGGGTTGGAACCAGCCAACATCCCACGCTGGTAGTTGCCAACGGCCAGTTCAAAGCGTTCTCTCCCTTCAACCGTGGTCAGCGACACCGTCCAGTCTTTCTCGCGGAATGAAAAGATACGTGCGTCGTAGGTAACGAACCTACGCTTGAACTCTTTAACTGGACGGTTGCGCTGTCTCGCCACTTTGCGGGCGCCGGCCACCCGTCTGCAGACCTGTTGGGCCAAGTTGCTAGACAAGCCGAATCGGGCTCGAATCTCGTAGTAGCAAAGGGATTGCAGTTTGACCGCGTTGACGATCTTCTCCGGCGTGTTCTGGTTGACCCAGTTCAAGGCTTGGCCAAAAGCCTCCATCGTCGCGTCCAATTTGGCGGCTTGTGACTGGGACGCCTTGAGCTTACAGGAGACGGTCAGGACTTGGCTCATAAGTTCATTGTACTTCATCAAAGCGCATTCCTCCCGGCAGTGACCCTACGGGTATAGTGCGGGGCTCCTGCGATTTCTAGCTGAACTCCCCTCTCCCTCTGGGAGAAGGGTTTAGGGGTGAGGGTTGACGGCTTTCAAGATTGAAAAAGGCGGGAATAGAGCTGTTGGTGGACTTGACAATCGCGTTCTTGTAGGAGGGTGAAGCTGCCCAAAGCCGGCCAGCTGGGGGAGAGGTTTGGCCTTTCGGCCCGCTTCACAACCGGCAGGATCTCTTGGTGTACCACTGCCTCGATGGGCTCGTACAACTGAGCCAATAGGCTTTGCCCCTCGGTATGCCCCAAAGGTACCAGACGCACCGCTGCCGAGACCAGCCCAGTGAGGGAGGAGAACAAGAAGGCACGCAGGGTATCTTCCAACCCAATGCCCGCCTGAGCGCAGATCCAGCCAAACACCACGGAATGATGCAGTGGATCCCCCTCTGCCTTGGGGACAGAGATTCCCCAGGTGCGTTCTGCCAGTTGAGCTAGGCGTTTCCCCAAATCTAGGCTGGCTTGGCGCGGCTCTGCCGCCCAACGGGTTGCTTGCAGCTGTTGCTGCAGCTTCTCCACTCCCGACTCGGATCCCAATCGGGATAGACGATGGGCCAAGGCACAGGCTCTGCCCTCGGTGGGGGCTAAGCCCATGTGCAAAACCCCCAACAGGTACTGCTGCACCCCAGCCCGATCGCGAAGTTGACCCGCTTGAACGGCAGCTTCCAAGCCCCAGGAGTGGGAATAAGCCCCAATCGGCAGGGCAGAATCGGTGAGCTGTAGCAACAGATAGAAAGTGCCGCTGGATCCTGGAGAAGTAAGTTGGGAGGAGAGCTCACCACGCATCTTCACCAAGCCTTAGCGGGGGCGGATCAGGCCATAGCCGCCATGGTTGCGGACGTAGATAACGTTGATCTCGCCATTTTCGATATTGCGGAAAACGTAGAAGTCGTGATCCACCAGCTCCAACTGGTGCAACGCTTCCTGAACCGTCATGGGTGGCATGGCGAAGTATTTGGTGCGCACCACCTCTGCGGGTAACTCCGCTTGCCGTTCCGTATTTAGCGGATCGGTGACGGGCTGCTGGGCCACTGCCACGGAGGTTTTGGGGGTGTGGCGGACGCGGTGAATGCCGTTCCGTTCTTTGTATTTGCGCAACTTGCGGGCCAGCTTGTCGGCCACACGGTCGATGCTGGCATAGAGGTTTTCGCTGCTTTCTTCCGCCCGGATCACGGTGCCATTGGCGTAGACGGTCACTTCGGCAGATTGGCTGGCACTGATACGGGGGTTGCGGGCTACCGATAGATTGACATCAACCTCACTGGTGATCTGGGCAAAATGACTGACAGCACGCTCAATTTTTTCTTGAACGTAGCTGCGGATGGCGTCGGTAATCTCGACGTTTTTCCCTTGGATCACAAGCTTAGTCATGAGGACTCTCCCAGTCATGTCGGTTTATACCTGAGATAGCGCCTCATCCCCACCCGGGATCCCTCTAACTCTGGAAAGCGATCCCAGCTCACAGGCGACGTCAGCCCTTTAATTTGCAAAAACGAAGCCCTGTCATCAAGGGTGAGCAGATCGGCTTTGGGAGTGGCACTAACCTCTTGGGTTAAGTCTAGGTTAACATCTCGCTCAAGGATCTCTGCCAGAGGTTAAGAATAAATTTAGGCTCTCTTAATGTTTCAGAGATGTTGAATTCCAGATTTTCCCGAATCGCAGGAGCTCTGTAGAGAAGCGGGATCCCCGCCCTGCAAGACATGCACTTCTATTGGCTGTGTTGAGTGTCTTTGGGAAAGGTTTTTTAGAGTTTAAGTTGCAAGTTCCTCAGTCAAAAGCCAAATCTATCATCAAACCCATAGACAGATCTAGCCTGCTAAAAATCTTCCTGAGCTGGATTTTGAGTTGGTTAAACAATGTCTCTAACTCTGACCTGTTTTTGAGAGACTGAAGGTGGGCCGTATTGCCCATAAGCTCGGCAATCCAGATGCTTCAGCTTTCCTCCAGGGTATGTTGGTATTATCCTACAGCCTAGCAGCATCTTGATTGGATAGCCATTGACAGCAAAAATGAAGGGATATTGATATAAATTAAGCTTTTTATCGATTTTTTATCAATATGAGGCTTTCGACTTGAGAGATGGTGTTGTTGTCGGTATTAGCTTTGACAAGCCTGTTGTTCACTGTTCCATGCTGTAAGGTTTCTATCGGAGAGCTACATAAGTACATAAGAACTTGGAACTCGGTTCTGCCGCTGCAGTCACCTTGAGGAGCGGTGGGGAGAAGGCCAACTCTTTCCGGGGTGGCTGAAATGCTACCCTCGAAACCAGCTTGGTGTGCGAAAGGTGAGGCAGACGGTGTGGGCGGAGGGATCCCGTTGAAGGCGGCAGAGCTTTTAGACAGAGCAGAAGAGGCTCTACAGGAGCAGTTTCAGGCGGTGGAGAAGACCCTCAGAGAGAACCTGGCGCGGGTGCTGCGGGCCTTTCGCGACCAGCGGGTGGGATCCCATCACTTTGCCGGGGTGTCGGGGTATGGCCACGACGACCAGGGGCGGCAGGTTTTGGATCGGGTGTTTGCCCAGATTATGGGCTGTGAGGCAGCAGTGGTGCGGCTGCAGATGGTGTCTGGTACCCATGCCATTGCCTGTGCTTTGTTTGGGGTGCTGCGTCCGGGGGATGAGCTGCTGGCGATTACCGGCCCCCCTTACGACACCCTTGAAGAGGTCATCGGTCTGCGGGGTTCCGGGCGGGGATCCCTACGGGAGTTTGGCATCGATTACCGCCAGTTGGATTTGCGGGAGGGAACTGTTGATTGGCAGGCCCTGAAAACCGCCCTCAGACCGCAAACCCGCTTGGTTCACATTCAGCGGTCCTGTGGCTACGATTGGCGGCCCAGCTTTTCCATCGCCCAGATTGCCGAGATGATCCAAATGGTCAAAGCGCAAAACCCCGAAGTTGTGGTTTTTGTGGACAATTGCTACGGCGAATTTGTGGAAACCCAGGAGCCAACCCATGTGGGCGCAGATCTGATTGCCGGATCCCTGATCAAAAATCCGGGGGGCACCCTCGTTCCCGCAGGGGGCTATGTGGCCGGGCGGGCAGAGCTGGTGGAGCAAGCCGCTTGTCGGTTAACGGCTCCGGGCATTGGTTCGGAGGGGGGGGCAACTCTAGATCTCAACCGCCTTCTGTTTCAAGGTCTGTTCTTGGCCCCGCAGATGGTGGCCGAAGCGGTGAAGATCGCCCATCTGGCGGCGCAGGTGTTTTCTGATCTGGGCTACCCGGTCTCGCCTCTGCCTCAAGCTCCTCGCACCGATATCATCCAGGCCATTCAATTGGGATCCCCGCAAAAGCTGCAGGCTTTCTGCCAAGCGATTCAAAACAGTTCTCCTGTGGATTCCTACCTCACCCCAGTTCCGGAGGTGATGCCCGGTTATGCAGACCCGGTGGTGATGGCAGCAGGCACCTTTATTGCCGGGAGCAGCGCCGAGCTGTCTGCCGATGGGCCGATGCGGGATCCCTACACCGTCTACTTGCAGGGGGGAACCCATCTCTACCATGGGCGGCTGGCCCTAGAAGCCGTCTTGCAAGCTTGGGAAACCCTGTAGGCCAACAGTTTGCTCTCGGCTGAAACAGCAAGGAAGGGGCAAGCCAACAACCTCAAAACTCAGCACGAAGTTGGCAGAAGTTGTCGTCTCTGACCAACTTTTCGCTCAATCAATCAGGGGGTAGGATCAGTCTACAGTTGCCATTCTTTAGAAAGGGATCCCTTCCGATGTTGAGCTGGTATCGTTCTTGCGCATCTCCTCGCCGTTGGGGATCCCGTTTGGCTCTGGCTCTGGTGGCATTAGGGTTGGCCGGCGGCTGTCGGCTGCTGGATCGGGTGGGAGAGAGAGGCTTGCCGGTGGGATCTGCGCTGACCCGTTCTGCTCTGTGGAGAGGCAGCCAAACCGTGACGGGAGCGCTGGAGGTGGGAGATCAAGTCAGCCGCCAGTACGGCAGCTTTTGGGATGGGATCCCCGTCACCGCTGAGCCGGGACAGATTTTGATTGCGGCCCTAGAGAGCGAAGATTTTGATGCTTATCTGGAGCTGGTGGACGGTCAAGGGCGGGTGATTGGCTTTGACGATGACTCTGGCCTGGATGTGAATGCCCTGTTGGCAGTGCGTCTGCCGGAGGGAGGCACCTATACCCTGCGGGCCACCAGCTTTGAGCCGGAATCCACCGGCAACTACCGGCTCACCTATATCCTCACCCAGGTAGATTGGCAGGAAAGCCTATCGGGCCGTCTGCAGGAGGGATCCCTTCAGCATCCCGAGGATGGCAGTTGGATGGACGAATATCCCATTGCCGCCCGCGCCGGCCAGATCCTGATCGCTTCCATGACCAGCTCCGATTTCGATGCCTTTTTGCAGCTGCTGGATCCCAGTGGAGAAGTCAGGGCTTGGGATGATGACCAAGGGGGTGGAACCGATGCTCTGATGATTGCCTTTCTGCCCCGCACCGGCACTTATACCCTGCGGGCCAACACCCATAAGCCACGAGAAGAAGGAGCCTATAGGTTACAGTACGCCTTGCGCTAGCCCCTGCTCGCCCAGATTCCCTGTCTTACAGCTTGGATAAGGGGGCTTGTGAACCTTCTGATGCTGATGTCGAGATTTTGACAGGAATCATCGTTTTTTAACGCCTAATGTTGATTAATGTTGATATATGTCAGGAGTTGCCAGTTTACCTTCCTAAGATCCTCACAAAGCCAGAAGGGGCACTGCTTGCTGAGCTTTGTGGGAAAGCATAACATCTTATCCTAAGTTGTGACGGAGCTGAAATATTGTCCTCGGGGATGAGGTCTTTTTTCTAGAATCGAATCGATGGCCTAGACCATTCTTTTGCAGTTCAGCCCCTATCTCCACAAAATGGATGCCATGACTCCTGAAATGGTACGCCAGTTTTGGTCTTTGGTCAGCGAGATTGGCAGGCCAGATTGGCTCACAAAGCGTGACGATGACTTGGTGAACCTGCTTCTGAGCGCCTGTCAGAAAAAACACGCCCTCAGCAGTGTCGATGCCTCAATTCTCAATCGCTACATCAGCATTCGCTTGCCCTTGATTCGCGATATCCTCGTGGATTAAACCTAGAGAGGACAAGGTTTTCCCATCATGCTGGCCGCACAAATCACCTTGCTGGTCTACGGGGCACTGCTTTTGGTGGGCGGAGCAATCGGCTATAGCAAAGGCAAAAGCTCCAAGTCTCTCATCGGGGGGCTGGTTGGGGCTGCCCTCAGCGGAGTCAGCTATGGGCTGCTGGGGGTGGATCCCCGCTGGGGGCTGGGCTTGGGCCTGGGGACGACAGTGCTGGGATCTATCGTATTCGCCCTGCGCTACCGCAAAACCCGAACGTTAATGCCTGCCGGCTTGATGTTCATCCTCAGCTTGGGAGCAGCTGTCCTTCTGGGACTTAGCTTTGGAGCGGCCTAGGCGACTTCTGGTTGCGCCGGTGGGGTGAAGTTTGTTGAACATTCGATGTAGTCAATTTCGATGTAGTCAATTTTCAGCTCTCGGCCCGAGCGAATCTCTTCCATCGGGGATCCACAGTTGGGGCAAGCATAGCGCCGGCCTATTTCTGGCTTGTATTCTTGGCCCCAGGGATGGCAATAGGCAATGAGCGGCGTTTCCCGGATGACCAACTGGGATCCCTGTAGGAAAGTACCCTGGGTTTGTGCGGCATAGGCAAAGGTTAGGCTGGCCGGCTCTACACAGGTGAACTGTCCTACCACCAGGTGCACCCGAGCGATCTGAGGCTGTCCCGGCTGACTTTGCCACCAGTCACGTAGTGTTTGGATCAAGGCGCGGGTCATGTCGGTCTCGTGCATCTCTTACCTCCAGTCGCCGGCCATTTCTGGCGTCGCCTCCGGGTGGATGTAGGCGGGCTTCTCTCGGCGCGGCAGTTGCCCAGATACCACCAAATGGGCCAGCGTATCGCAAATAACTCGGGTGGCCATTAGAGCTGTGATATCGCTGATGTCGTAGGGGGGAGAGACTTCCACCACCTCTAGGCCGCAGATCGGCGCTTCCCGCACAATGCGCTTGAGCAAGTAGAGCGCTTCCCGCGGCAGCAGCCCACCCGGCTCTGGCCAGCCTGTACCGGGTACAAAGCCGGCATCGATGCAGTCGATATCGAAGCTGATGTACACACAATCGGTGCCGTCTAGGGCTTTTTCGAGGGCGAAATCGGCGGCTGCATCCAAGCCCATTTCGGTGATGTCGGTAACGGTGAGGATGTGGGTGGCCCGCTCCCGGCACACTTTCACCCCTTGCCGTGGCACTTGCCAGCCGCCAATGCCCAGTTGCACCAGGTTATGGGCCGGTGCGTTGCGGATGTTGGTGGCATGAAACCAAGGCTAAGCCTCGACTCATTGTTGCCAGCCGGATAGGGAAAGCCTCGCTTCTTTGGCCAAAGCCGCTTGGGCTTCGGTGGAAAAGCCGTTATTTGCGTTCGATTCGGTGGTCATGGCTGGGATCCCCCATTAGGTGGTGTATTCGGCGTTGATGCGCACGTAATCGTAGCTGAGATCGCAGCCCCAGGCCACGCCCTGGCCGGATCCCTGATGGAGATCCACGGTAAAGGTCACCGGATCCCCTTTCAAGTACTCAGAGGCTGCCTTGCGATCGAAAGCCAGGGGCATTCCCGCCTGCATGAGCAGAAAATCCCCCAGACGGATATCCAACCGGCGGCTGTCGAAGGGGATCCCGGCTCGGCCGGCGGCGGCTGCCACCCGTCCCCAGTTGGGATCGTTGCCAAAAGCTGCCGCCTTCACCAAGGGAGAGCTGGCGATCACACGGGCCATATGCCGGGCTGCCCCATCATCCACAGCCCCACACACCCGAATTTCCAGCAGCTTGGTAGCTCCTTCCCCATCGCGGGCAATGGCCTTAGCCAGATGAATGCAAACTTGGTTGACCATCTCCGCCAAAGTCTGGGCAGCTTCTGTGCCGGCTTGCAGGGTTGGGATCCCACTTTGGCCGTTGGCCAGAGCCAAGAGCATGTCGTTGGTGCTGGTATCCCCATCCACCGTGATTTGGTTAAAGCTGAGGTCAGCAGCTTGCTTGAGGATCTGCTGCCACAGGCGGGGATCCACAGCCGCGTCGCAGGTTAAAAAAGCCAGCATCGTGGCCAAGTTGGGGTGGATCATGCCGGATCCCTTGGCAATGCCCCCGACCCTGACGGTGTACCCGTCGATCTCAGCTTGCAGGGCAACGCTTTTGGTCACCAAGTCGGTGGTGATGATGGCGCGGGCGGCGCTCTCCCCCCCCTCTGGAGAGAGGCTGTCGATAAGGCCAGGCAGGGCTGCTTGGATTTTCGGCATTTCCAGTTGTCGCCCGATGACCCCTGTGGAGGCCGTGAGCACCTGATGGGCCGGGATCCCCAACCGTTCTCCCACCCAGAGGGCCAGTTGGGCGTTGTTGCGCTCTCCTTCTTCTCCGGTACAGGCGTTGGCTTGCCCGGCATTGCAGAGGATGGCCCGCACCGGCTGCTGTTGGGCGAGGATCCCTTGGTTGTAGGTAACACAGGCTGCTTTGACCTGATTGGTGGTAAAAACGCCTGCCCCAACCGCATCGCACTCGGAAACGATCAAAGCCAGATCCGCAGCTCCTGAGGGCTTGAGGCCAGCGGCCACTCCAGCGGCTCGAAATCCTCGCGGGGCTGTAACAGCACCTGCAACCGGTTTAAATGGGGATCCCATGTGTTCCTTGGCCAGAGGGTGGTCGGCAACATCATACCGACTTGCTGCTCCGATTTGGGTCATCGCAAGCTTTCCGTGAGAAACTCTCTGGAAACCGGTTCTGAGGGAAAGAGTTGCAGTTACGCCTACCAAGCAGAGGCGGCAGAGAGGGTTATTTTGAAAGTGTGTGCTTCCTCTGCTCCGGGAATTGCCAGCCATGCCCACCCCTGTCATTACCCTCAACCATGTCAGCAAGGTCTATTCCAATGGCACGGTGGCTTTGCAGGACATGAATATGACCATCCAAGAAGGGCAGTTCGTTAGCTTGGTGGGGCCATCCGGCTGTGGGAAAAGCACAGTGCTACGGTTGGTGGCAGGTCTGGGGCATCTGACCACAGGCTCTATCGAATGGGGGCAAAATCTTGAGAAGGATGCTCCCCAAGGGGAACCCAAGTTGGCCTTTGTGTTTCAGGAACCGGCCCTTATGCCTTGGGCGACGGTGATGGACAATGTGGGGCTACCCTTAAAGTTGGCAGGTGAGCCCAAGCCAAAAGCCGATCGAGATGTCTTGGAAGCTCTGCAACTGGTGGGCCTGCGGGGGTTTGAGCGCAGTTTTCCCCGCGAGCTATCGGGCGGCATGCGCATGCGGGTTTCCATTGCTCGCGCCCTGGTAACCAAGCCGCAGGTGTTGCTGATGGATGAACCCTTCGGAGCTCTGGATGAAATCACCCGCAGCAAGTTGAACAGCGATCTGTTGGAGCTGTGGCAAGAAAAGCGCTGGACGGTGCTCTTCGTTACCCACAACATTTACGAGGCCGTCTACCTGTCCAACCGCGTGGTGGTGATGGCGGCTCGCCCAGGGCGGGTGATAGCCGATATTCCCATCGATGCGCCCTATCCCCGCTCGGAAGACTTTCGCACCTCTTCCCTTTACAACAACTACTGCCGTGAAGTGTCGGCCCGTCTGCACGAGGCCATGCACGGCTCAGCTCAGGATCCTTATTTGCGCCCCCTCTCTGCCGGACGTTTGCGCTGACGGGATCCCTTGCTTGACAGTGCTCCCTTGACTCTCTATTGCGTATCTCAACTTCACGATATGTTCGACCCGTTTGTCCACCTTCTCGACCCATTGCGCCGCTGGCTGGGATCCCTTGTTGGCTTGGGGGAGAGCTGGCCTCTCCATTGGCCAGATTGGTCTCTGCCCAAGCTGACCGGCGCAGTTGGAGAAAAACTCGGATCCCAACCCACGGATGAGGCAGACATACCGAGTGCCGGCTCAGGGGTGCCTGCAAAGGGGTTGAATCTGGGCCGTTGGTTCAACCTGGAAGTGATTGCCCCCCTTATCGTCGGGATCCTCTTCTTGGTGGGCTGGGAAGTGGCGGTGCGGGTAACGGGAGTGCCCCACTACCTCTTGCCGGGGCCGATTTTGGTGGTGCAAACCCTCATCCGCGACTGGGGAACGCTTTTTCCTTCCCTGTTGATCACTGTGCAAATTACGGTGGTGGCCTTTTTGGCTGCCACAGTGTCGGGGCTTTTGGTCGCGATTGTGTTCACCCAGAGCAAGTGGATTGAGCGCAGCTTTTTCCCCTATGCGGTGATTTTACAGACGATGCCCATTGTCTCCATCGCCCCGCTGATCATCATTTGGCTGCGCAACAACACCTTTGCCGCGATGGTGGTGTGCGCCTGGATTGTGGCTTTTTTCCCGATTCTTTCCAACACCACTCTGGGGCTGAACAGCGTCGATCACAACCTGCTCAACCTGTTCCAACTGTACAAGGCCAACCGCTGGCAAACGTTGATCTACTTGCGGCTACCCAGTGCCATGCCCTATTTCATGGGGGGCCTGCGCATCAGCGGTGGCCTCTCTTTGATTGGGGCGGTGGTGGCGGAGTTTGTCGCTGGTACTGGCGGGCAGCGGGCCGGGATCGCCTACCAGATCTTGATCTCCAGCTTCAACCTGCAGGTGCCCCGCATGTTTGCGGCCTTGATTTTGGTCACCGGCTTGGGGATCCTGATCTTCATTTCCTTAAGTGCTCTATCCGACCGGGTGTTGGGCAAGTGGCATGAGAGTGCTGTGCGCCGAGAGAACTGAAAAATTGAACTTTGGTGAAAATTAGGGCCCCCTCTCTAACATCTAGGGTCATTTGGATTCAAACTAGGACGCTGCACCCACCCCTAAAACGTTGAACGCACGCGGCCAAAGGCTTTTCTCAATAGCTCAGGCGCCTCACTCTAACCTGAAACGACTAAGTGCCTTGAATAGGAGCAGGTGGAAGGCGTCTTCTGGAAAAGCCCAGAGATATCGCTGCGCTTGCTGTCGGCGGCTATCTCAGATGCTATTTTTGGGTTGCTATCGGAGGGGGATGAACTCAGTGCGGCCAATGATTTGCTGGCCTTGATCCGAGAGCGCGTAGTTGATGAAATCGGCCACCACAGGGCTAGTCCTCTGAGGTGCCACCAAAAACACATTCCGCGCCAAGGGGTAGCTGCCCCTCTGGATGGCCTCACGGGTGGGCATCTGGCCGTCGATGGGCACAATCCGCACCGTTTGCTGGTTCTGCACCTGATCGACAGTGCTGTAGGTGATGCCATCTTCTCCCAAAGCCCGCAGCAGCGGGGTGGTGACATCTTCTGTGGCGGTGGTGAAGTAGGGAGGGTTATCGGGAGCGAAGGGCAGCCCCAACAACACGAGTTCTTGGAAAACGCTGTAGGTGCCGCTCTGGGGGGCGCGATTGAGGACCCGAATCCGCCGATCCGGGCCGCCCACCTGGCTCCAATTGGTGATCCGACCCTGGAAGATATCGGCCAATTGCTGCAGCGTCAGTCCTCCTTTGTAGGGGTTGTTCACCCCCACCGCCACCGCCAGGGCATCTTTGGCCACCGGGATCGCCTGTAGACCCGCCTGCACCTCGCTGGCATTGAGGGGGCGGGAGCTAGCGGCCATCTGGATGCGACCTTCCATCAGGGCCTTCAGGCCGGCATTGGATCCATTGGGCTTGCCATCCGGGATCCCATAGGTGAGGGGAATGCCGGGGTTGCGCTGGGTGTAGCCTCCCTTCAGGGCAAAGACGATCCGGATCATCGTGACGCTGCCATCCATCTGGAGCACTGCTGGGTTGGGCAGAGAAGTATCCAGATTAACGGCGTTGGCAGGCGGGTTGGGTACCTGGGCCTGAGGGGGGTTGGGCGCTGTTGGGGCTTGGGGCCGGGCAGCTGGAATCTGGCTGGGGATAGGAGGCGTGTTCTCTCTATTCAGGAATGAGTCCAACAGGCCGGAACGATAGGCATACCAGCCGCCGCCTCCCAGTATCGCGAACAAAAGAATGTAAACGATTGGAGGTGGGCCGGAAGGTCGTGCAGTCATGGGATCCCCCCTAAAGAAAATTCACGATCCAGACTTTTGAGACTTGCCCCTCTGTTGTATCAGCTATCCGCGCAGATTGGGTGAGCAGCAGGTTAAGGTGCATCTATCCGCACATGGCCGCCTCTCGTCCCACCTCGCGCAGCTCAATTACGTCCGCACGGGGATCCGCCTGCACAACTTCCAACTCGATCCAAGCCCCCAGAGGAATCTGGCGTTCTAGGCGCACCGGCACCCGAAAGGCAATCTCATCCAGCATGGCCAACACCAAGTTTTCCTGCTCGCGCAGGTAGCCCAAGACCAGAGCCCGCCAAATTTGCCCCGGTCGCAGGCGCAGGTATTCGATGCTCCAGTAGCGCTTGGATTTCCGCTCCACCTGGTTGGCCTCAGCGGTGCCCGGCTCAATCCCCAGCAGCAGCTGCTGCACATCCGCCTCCGTCAAGGGCAAGGGATCCCCGCGCAAAAAGGCCTTGATCTGGTAGTGGGCCACCAAATCCAGGTAGCGCCGAATCGGGGAGGTAACCTGACAGTAGGCATCGAGACCCAGCCCTGTATGTCGCCCCGGCTGGGTGGCTACTTCCGCCCGCGATAGACAGCGCATGATGGCAAAAGACCGAACTGGCCCCTGGGGATACCTATCCAGCACTTCGGGAGGAGGTAAGTCGGGAGCCGGCTGCAGACGATAGGGCACCGGGATCCCATTTTGGCTGGCGAAGCGAGCCGCCACCTCGCCGGTGAGCACCATCATTTCCGCCACCATCTGCCGCGCAGGAGTATCCTCGATTACCCGGAGGTGGGGGATCTCGTCGATGACCTTGATATCTTGCTCCGGCAGGCCGATCTGAATGGCCCCCTGAGCCATGCGCCACCCATAACGCCACTGGGCCGCCCGGGCAATAGCTGTCAGTTGGGCCTCTGCCCCCAACTCCAACATTTCATCGGCATCTTCGTAGGTGAGGCGGTAGGTCACTTTGATCTGGCTGAGGCAAATCTTGGAATCGCGGATCTGGCCGTCGGATCCCAGGAGGATGCCAAAGCTGAGGGCGGGCCGCACCTCTCCCTGCACCAAGCTCATCGGGCCAGTGGACAACTCCGGCGGGAACATCGGGATCACCCGCTCCGGCAAATAGACGCTGGTGCCACGCTTGCGGGCTTCCAAATCGAGGGGATCCCCCCACTGCACCCAACAACTGGGATCAGCGATGTGGATCCAGAGCTTCACCGCGTCATCCGACCAGAACTCGACGCTGAGGGCATCGTCAATGTCGCGGGTGCTGGCATCATCGATGGTGTAGGTGTGGAGATGGGTGAGATCCTGCCGCAGGTGGGGATCCCAGAAAGAGGGAGGCTGGCTGAGCAGGGCTTGGGTGTATCGCTCCACCGCCTTCGGGAACTGGGTTGGGATCCCGGTGAGGCGCAGGGCCAGGTTCTCGTGGCGGCTCCACAGCCCCAGAGCCACCAAAGCCTCAAAGGCCCCCTGCGGAGTGTCAGGAAACCCCATCAGCTCCAGCAGTTGCGAGGCCCGTTCCCGATCCGACGGGTTGAGATTGGAAGAGAGATCCTCGTGGCTGCGAATGGCTGCTGCTGCTCCCTGCAGGGCCAGGCGCTCCAGCAACTCCAAACGGGCCCGTTCGGCAGGAGTCCAGGGATACCCTTGACCGGGATGAGCCAGAGCCTCTCGCAGATGGGCCTCAAACTCTAGTTGTTCCTGCTGCCGTTGTTGGGCAACGGCCATTTGATGGAGGATCTCCTTCACCTGAGCCGGAGTGCGGGGTTCGTAGCTTTCCCCCTTTTGCTTGAAGTAGGTGCGATCCTCGCTCAAGAGGCGGTAGGCGGCATAGGTGGAGACCGGGGAATCATCAGAAAACAACAGCCGAGCCATCTCCGCCAAGCTCAGGGGCTGACGCTCCTCCTGCACCAGTTCCCAGGCCAGCGCCAAGCTTTCGGGATCCAACTTTGCTTGCACCGCCTGCCAAAAGCCGGGGATGTCGGAAGCCGTGAAGCTGGATCCCCCGTTCAAAGCAAAGGTAATCTGGCGAGGGTGAACACTGTGAACCTGCCCAGAAGGCACCCCCAGCAGTAGGTTCTTCTTGCCCTCGGTGCCCTGAACCACTGCCAACACACGGTCGTTATTGTAACGAAACTCCACCAGTGTGCCCTTTTCCACCCGTTCTCCCCATGTCGGCTGTCGTTAAAGCGCAGGCTTTCTTCCATTCTCCATCAGCTCTGTCCGCCTGCCTACCTGGAAACCCCGGCCAGAAGACATACGGACACTATGAACAGGTAGCAGATGTCAGATACATGGGTACTTAAGCATATAGATATATGACATATAGACATATGAGATACGGGTTCTCAGGTAGATTACGGCTATGTATTGGGTACTGCGAGTCTCAAGCAGAGGCCAGCTCTGCCAAGTTCCTGGGATGAGGTTACCAACTGGAGTCCCTAAATTGCGTAGAGATACTGTTGCCAGCATTTCGCAAGTGGATACTTCCACTTCTTCCATGTGTGATATCCTAGGGGTAGGGCACAGTTACCATAGGCTGCTCCCCAATTGAGCAAGCAAAAGGGTGGTACTCAAGAGTCGTTTCCCTACAGTGAAGGTCACGGAAACAAGAGATTCCGTACTTCTTCACCTAAAACTTTTTAGCTTAGCGCTCAAAAGGTAAACCGTGGACAACCCAAAGCGACTGTTGCTCATCGATGACGATCCGAACTTGATCCTTCTGGCCAAGGACTACCTAGAGTTTCGCGGTTATGAGGTGGTGGCGGCAAGCAACGGTCTGGAGGGGTTGGAAGCGATGCGCCATTTCACACCAGACCTGATCATCTGCGATGTGATGATGCCGGAGATGGATGGCTATACCTTTGTGGAAACCATTCGCTCCAACAGTGCTACGGACTGGATACCTGTGATTTTTCTGTCGGCGCGTGGGCAGACGGCGGATCGGGTGCGCGGCCTGACCACAGGGGCAGATGTTTACATGGTCAAGCCCTTTGAGCCGGAAGAATTGGTGGCGCAGGTGGAGTCTTCTCTCAAACATACCGAGCGCCTGTTACAAGTGCAGAATGTGGGCATTCAGCCGGTCATAAAACTGGATCGGGAAATTGAACTTACGCCAACGGAAACCAAGGTGATCCAGTACGTGGCCAGGGGCCTGTCCAACCGCGAGATTGCCGAAGTTCTTGGGGTGAGCCAGCGCACCGTTGAAAGCCACGTCAGCAACATGCTGGGCAAAACTGGCCTGCACAACCGCACAGAACTGGCCCGCTGGGCAATAGAAAGTGGTTTGGGCAAAAAACCGTTGTAATTCCCACCACCCCTTTCAACGGCTGGAGAACTCCATCTCCTCGGCGCGATTGGAGATAGGGTAGTGATCGCACTTGAAGGGCAAGGTACAGCCTTTTAATTTAAAATAGGGTACAGGTATTCAAGAGGAAGGAGAGAAAGGAATGCCGACTCATTCTTTGGATTTGCGGCAAAGAGTTGT
>NZ_JBSSAC010000035.1:0-28982 GCF_054058315.1 Thermostichus sp. MS-CIW-40 | reverse complement strand
TCTCTCCTTGGGGCGACTGTAAACTCGCCTGAAATTCCGAAACTTAGCTGTCCTCTGGGGCCGCTAGGGATTGGGATAAAGCCCGCACCCTGCGCGTAGCGCGGGTGTCGGGTAGTTTACTCTCAAAATGCGATTGACAAACAACTGGCTGCTACAGCCTTGGTTTACGGACTTACCCTGGTTACTCGCAATGTCCGTGATTTTGCCGGGACAGGGGTACCTCTCATTAACCCATTTAGACCCTCATAACAAGCCGCGGTAGCGAATAAAGATCAAAACTGCCGCCCAGGATCCCAGCGCCACTTTGATCGCCACCAGAATATTGAGAATCGGGATCCAACCGCCGCTAAACAGAGCTCCCAACTCCCCTCTGGGCAATTCCCAGCCGGCCAGAGCCATCACAGCCACCCCGATAAACGCCACCACCGACAGCTTCTCCCACATCGCAGCCCGCCACCGTTTGTAGATGGCCTCCATCCAGGCGGAAGAGGCGGTGATCGCCACCAAGCCAATGGCCGTCCCCCCCGCCACCCCGGCAGCAAAGCCCCCGCCCGGCGTCAGGTGCCCTCGAATGGCCAGCTCCACCGCAATCAAAGCCGAAATGGTGGCCCCCACTCGCGCCAACACAATCGAGGGAATATCGGTAAATTGAGCTACATTGGCCGTCGGCTGCTCATCCGCCAGCAGGTATTGGGCGCCCAAAATAGCCGTGGAAAACACCACCACTTCAAAGACCGTATCGTAGAGGCGGTTGCGCAGAATGAGACCCGTCACCGCGTTGGGCACACCGCTTTCGGTGGCCAGAATCTCCACCGCCTCGACTAAGGCCACGCCCGCTGTGGGATTGGGGGACACGGATCCCACCTCGCCCACGATGAGCTGTAGGGCTGCCAGCAACACCGCTATCCCGTACACCCACTTCATGTCGCCATCACCTCAGCGGCCAGAGCTTGCTGCGCCAAAATGGCCTGCAGGCGGGGTACGCGCGTGACCAAGCGATACTCTGCTGCTTCTCCACCGGGCTCAAGGGCAATGGTGTGTACCTCCCGGCTGCGAAGAGCAGCCACCAACGCCTCTGAACTCCCATAGGCGGTCAACTCCAAGCGCATGTGGTACCGCTGTAGCCCTTGGCGCATCTGCTGTAACAACTGCCGTGCTGCTGAGGTACTGGCCTCCAGCACAGGGCTGCCTTCGAGAACGCCCAGGCGCATGCTCAGCGAAGAACGCACCGCAATGGCGTAGAGGGTAATAGAAAGCATGGTGCCCACCAGTGCCTCGGTCAGGGCCACATCCGCCGCCCCAAACAGCGCATAGATCAGGGCGGCAATCGTCCCCAGGATCCCTCGCATTACCAAGGCGTGGTAGGGATTGGTCTGAGTCACCACCAAGCTTGCCGTCAGGGGCAGGAGTAACGCCATCACCAGCAACAGGGTCTCTTCCATCCTGCCCTCCTATAGGGACTTGCGCTGCGAGCAAAACGCCAGCACATAGCCCAGAATGGTATTCCAAATAGCCAGGGAGATCAGTGCCAACACCAACAGGGGCCATTCCCGTGGGATCCGCAACAGCAGCCCCAGCATGATGCTCATAGAGCCCAGGGTGTCCGACACCGAAAGGCCGTGCAGCTTAAATAAAATCGAGCGATCCCCAAGGAGCGGCGCCGTTCCCCACAGCCAAAACAGCACACCAATCCCAAACAACAGATAGCTCAGACCTTCCACCCAGACTTCCATACCTACCCCCAGGGCCTTTCTAAAGCATTTCCAGCCGCTTCAGTACATGGGCCAAGAGCATTAAGGCCGCATTGCCCACCGACAAAACCAAAACCCCCACAATTCCGATCATCCAATCATCCCGCACCACCGACACCACCAAAATCAGGATGGCCGTCTTTGTGGCCAAGCTGGCAAAGGCGAGCATCGTCTGCCAAATATCTTCCTTCAGCCAAGCGGCATACAGGGGCAAGCACAGCGTTAGGGTCAGGAGAAACAGCAGTAGGTTCACACGTCCTCCCGCGGCTTGAGCACATGGACTTCATAAGTGCCTTGGGCATTGCAATTGAGCACGATGGTTTTGGGCGTGAAGGTAATTAAAAAGATATCCAGAAACACCAGCCCTGCTGAACGGTTGGGCAGGGTTTGTTTGTATACAACTTCCTCAACAGTGTGGGGCTTGAGGATCATCTCGAAGGCTTCCCAGTAGGCTCTTGGGATGGCGAGAAGAATTTCCTGGAGCACTCGCCCCCAATCCCGCCATTGCACCGGTGCGGAAGCCTGGCGCGGCAGCAGCAACGTTGCCGCCACCCCGATGGCCACATTGTCCCAGCTCAGATTGCCCGTCAGCAGAAACCAAATCAAGAGGCGCAGGCCGATCTCCAATAGACCCAACTCAGGGTAGCGTCCCATAGTTCCCCACAGCTAACAGAGCCCAAACCAGCACCAACACTATGCTCAAGCCGCCCACCACTGCTTCCAGCCCTTCGTTCACCGACCCTCCCTTCAAAGGGATCCGCTCCCAAAACCAGCCTAGGGGGATCCCAACGCCCAAACTGAGGAGCGCCTTGAGAAGATTGTCAGCGCCATAGGCCGCCGGTAGCCAGCCCCAGAGCAAGCCCCCACCCCAAAGCACCAGTGCCACTTTATCTTGCCAAGTAGTTGCAGAGGTGGCGTCCCCCTTCATGGGAGAAGCAGGTGCCCGCAGCACTCGCACGCCTAAACACGTGGTGCCGACGGTAACCCCCACCAACAGCCACTCGTGCCAGGGATCCAGAGCAGACAAGCTGAGGGCCTTGGCCGCATACCCCAAACTGCCGGGTACCCCTGCCAGGGAAGCCGTCCCCAAGAGCAGCATCGGCCAACGCCAGGGATGGGTCACGCTTGTTCCAACAAACAGCAAGGGCTTTGCCAACCCATGGGCAAGACCGTACAAACCTGCCCATTGAGGGGCAGCAATCACAAATCCCATCTGCGATACCGAGCTCCAGGCGAGAAGGTGCTGGGGCGTGCTCGCCATCAGGGCCAGTAGGATCCCGAAAACGGCTGAACCAGCGCTCAAGTAGGGCAACCCCTGGGCCAAGACCGGCGAAGCCTGGCTGCAGCGCACCAAAGCCATGGCTCCTGCTTTGGTCGTAAAACCGCTGAGCACCGCCGCAACAACGGGATCCGCGGTAACGTAGGTGAGGGGCAGCCACAGGCCGGCAACGAAGATCGCCCCCTTGGCCAAAAGACCCACAGCAATCAGCGCCAAGGCCGTGGGGTCGGCCATAGCCAAACTGCTCATCGCCAGGGATCCCGTGCGCACATAGACCAGGATTGCGCCCATCAGGTAGAAGAGCATGGCCACATTGCTCATGAAAAGGTAGCGCAGCCCCACCCAGAGCTGGCGATCGCGGTGCGGAGCATTTTCTTCCACTGTGGGTTGGCCCTCAGCCCGCCGCCCATAGGTCAGCAGCAAAAACACGCCGATGCTGAGCACCTCCAGGGAAACGTAGACGCTGATCAGGTCGGCACTGATGACGACAGCATTGGCGCTACCGTGGACGATCAGCAACTGCATGGCCAGAAAGCGGCTGCCCGCAAAGCGTCTATCCAAATACAGCGCCACCCCCAGCGTGACCAGGCCGTGAGCCAAGAGCATCGCTGCTCCATTGGCATCGATCCGCAGCGTCACCCCGAAGTGATCCAAAAGCTGTAGCTCCAGGGGTGTGGCGGTTGTGCCGGGCAAGCCCCCCTGCTGCACCGCATAGACCACCGTCAGCGCAGCCATCCCCACCAGGCTGGGACGGGTTAGGGCTGGCATCAAGTAGGTTGTGAAGGCCAGCAGAAAGGGCAGCGCCACCCATACCAGCGTCAGCTCAGTCATCGGTAGAAGTGCTCTGCGCCCCTGACGCGAGTGCCTGTTCGATGCTCTCGACTTCGAGGGTGGGATGATTGCGGGAGAGCTTCATCACCCCCACCAACATCAAGGCTTGTACCGATAGGCCGATGACGATGGCCGTGAGGATGATCCCCTGAGGCACCGGGTCGGCATAGTCCAGCTCGCGCCAGGGTTTGTAGATGGGGGTGAACACACCGCTCCGGGCTGCCCAGATCACGAAGAAGGCGATGACCCCGGTGCTCATAACATCCATAGATAGGATCTTCATAATGAGGTTGCGCTTGACCACGACTCCCCAGAAGCCAAGGAAGATCGTGAGGATGACGGCGGCATTTAACATAGACACCTCGCTTGCTGCGCTCGAGCTATCTGGTCGCTCAGTCGTTCTAAGGCTACGCCCGCTACGTGACCAGTATCCAGCTTCCGCAGTCACAGCAGCCAGATAGCCTGTGGCCGGCTGCAACGCTGCCGGGATCCCCATCTCCCCAGCAAGACCGGGATCCCGAAGTAGAAAGAGTTGCAGCTCCCAATGGGCAACTTGCTGCGACTTCTTGCCAGCTCTGGGGCTTGGTGGGATCCTGGTCATACACCTCTCATGCCAAGGTCGGAATTCATGGCTGCTGTTCGCAGTTTAAGTTGTAATTTAATGGCCTTGGCGGAACCGACTTCTGGATGCTGAAGAAAGGTGTTGGAGAAGGGGGTTTAAAAGCCGTGATGCTGCCGGTGGCGGAAGCAGAAGCCCTGATTTTGCAGGCGGCTCAGCCGCTGGGCACAGAGTGGGTGGAGCTGGGATCCGCCCAAGGCCGCGTTCTCAGCCAAACTGTGTATAGCCCCCAGGATTTTCCGGCCCATCCCACCTCCAGTATGGATGGCTATGCCGTGCGCCATGAAGATGTGCAAGCGGGGATCCCTTGTGAGCTGCAGGTGATTGAGACTCTCCCCGCCGGAAAGGCACCCACCCGAGAGCTCCAGCCTGGACAAGCGGTGCGTCTCTACACCGGCTCCCTCTTGCCCAGCGGTGCGGACACCGTGGTGATGCAGGAATACACGCAGCAACCTTCGCCAGGAACCGTTCGCCTCTTGCAGCGTCCGCAGCGGGGCCAATTTGTCCGGCCTCAGGGAGACTTTGCCCGCCAGGGGGATCCCCTCCTGCCGGCAGGGCAGGCTTTGGGCGGAGCGGAGCTAGCCGTTTTGGCCGCCATCCGACAGGCGATGGTGCCGGTGTTTCGTCAGCCCCGGGTAGCCCTGTTCTCGACAGGGGATGAGCTAGTGCCCATCCAGCAGGTGCCGGAGCCGGGGCAGGTTGTGGATTCCAACCAGTACGGCCTGGCGGCTCTGGTCAAGGCAGCGGGTGGGATCCCGATCCAGTTGGGCATCGTGCCGGATCGGCTCCAGGTGTTGCGGCAGGTCGTCCAGCAGGCCCTGGCCTCCGCCGATGGGGTGATCTCTTCCGGAGGGGTATCGGTGGGGGATTTTGACCTGGTGGAAAAGGTGCTGGAGGAGTTGGGAGGCGAGATTTTCATCCGCAGCGTGGCCATCAAGCCGGGCAAACCCCTGACGGTGGCTCGTTTTCCCAATCCCCACGGCCCCCCCAAGCTCTACTTTGGCCTGCCGGGCAACCCTGCCTCTGCCCTGGTGACCTTCTGGCGCTTTTTGCACCCGGCCCTGCGAAAAATGGGCGGATCCCTGCCCCCCTACTGGCAGATCCTCTCCGCCTTCAGCCCGGTGGATCTGCATGCCGACGGTCAGCGGGAACACTATCTCTGGGGACGGCTGCAGGTCAGGCCTGAGGGGATCCAATTTCAGCCCGCCGCCAACCTCAATTCCGGCAATCTCATCAGTCTGGCCGGCTGTAATGCCTTGGCTGTGCTGCCAGTAGGGACAACCCAGATCCCTGCTGGTTCGCCCGTTCAGGTGCTGCAACTGCCCTGAAGATCCCTAGCCCTCCTCTCGCTGCTGCTGGAATAGCCGCCATAGTCAATCCAAATAACAATGAGACGCTAGCCAGTACAACAGTTCCGTCTGCAACAGCGGACCGCAGGCCTTATCACTTCATCCACAGAAGTTCCTCTATCAGCATGCATCCTTGCCCTCTTGAGAGCACTAAAGTCACCCTCAATCTCATTCAAGTTTGGCGAGGGCCTCAGCAAAAAACCACCTCCTGCCCTGCCGCTTTCATCAAATCCTTTATCCTTCCCTTCCGTTCGCCGAGCAGGCCCTAGGCCTTTGAATCGGCCCATTGCCCAGAGTCAATACAGATGTCCTCTCCAAACTCGGCATTTAGTGTCCCTCAAATTCTTCCGCATTCGAGCTACTTGAAAAAGCGTCGGGGCTATCAAACCCCCTCTCTCCTTCCTCCTACCGGCTACTCAGCTCTCTCTCTTCCCATAAACTTTCTCCCCTCTCTTTGGCCAAGCATAAAACAGGTGCGTATCTCCCCAAACCCTGTCTCGTCATTCTCTCATCATTCGCGTCAGCGGTGCAGAGCCCATTGTAAGCTAAACTCTCACTTCCATACTTCTGAACCAACTCCCTCAAGACCCTAGAGTCGTTGATTCTCTCTTGGATTCTCTCTTGCCAATCCCGCTCTCGGTGCCTTAACTCTTTTTTTTCGCGTTGTTTTCATCTTCCTAAGAGCATAGTAAATAGCGCTGGGATGGACGCCAAACCTCTGGGCTCTATCCTTCAGTCGAGCTTCTGGGTACTGTTCTACGTCTTGCTGCAGAGCGACCAAGTCTATCTTTCGCTTCCGAGTCTTGACTTTTGTCGGCCTCAGGTCTTCTCGGTTCAGCCAGCGATAAACCGTTGCACGACTGACTTTGTACATCTGTGCAGCTGCAGTGGGGCTGCCCCCTTCCTGGACATACCCTACGACTCTCTCTCTCAGGTCTAAGCTATAGGTCATGAAGCTTCCTCCTGAGGTCTACCCCCACGTCATCTTGCCTTTAACACCGTCTCATTGTCAACTGAATTGACTACAACTACACAGACCTGCTTTGTGGTCATTTCAAATGGCACCTGTCTTGCCTTTTGTCTGCCGTCGTCGAGAGAGGGGGCAGCGGCACAGAGGACTAGGAAGGAGGGGGGAGACCGTCTCGAACAGACCTAGAGTAGGCCTGCTGCACCGCCTGGTAGCGCCGTTTGAACGCCTGCTGCTGCACCTTGTGATCCACGATGGGATCCGGATAGCCACAGCTTCGCCGTTCCCGCAAAGCCCAGGCTCCCTTGGGGTCATCCCCCACCCACAGCAGAGCAGGCGTATCCAGCCCTGCCAGCTCCGGCAGATAGCGGCGGATGTACTCTCCTTCCGGGTCATAGCGGGCCGCTTGCGTGGCCGGGTTGAAAATGCGCAGGGGCTTGGGATCCGTGCCCACACTGGCGCTCCACTGCCAACCGCCGTTATTGGCCGCCAGATCCCCATCCACCAGCTTTTGCATAAAGTAACGTTCCCCCCAGCGCCAATCGATAAGCAGATCCTTGGTTAAAAAGCTGGCTACAATCATGCGGCAGCGGTTGTGCATCCAGCCAGTTTCGTTCAGTTGGCGCATGGCCGCATCCACGATGGGGTAGCCCGTCTGACCGGTGCACCAGGCCTGAAACCAGTCCTGCCGATTGTCCCACTCCAGGGCGTCGAAGGCTCGTCGATAGGCTCCGGTTTCCACGTGGGGCCAGTGGGCCAAGACATGCTTGTAAAACTCTCGCCAGCACAGCTCCTGCCGCCAAGTTTGCAAGCTGCTTTCGGCCTCTTGGCTGCGCACCTCGGCTTCCACCTCCCGCGTGGCTTGCCACACCTGGCGAATGCCGATCGTTCCCCAGCACAAGTGGGGGCTCAGTAGAGAAGTGCCCGGCTCAGCCGGGAAGTTGCGGGCTCGCTCGTAGTCCAAAATGCGCAAACCCTGACAAAAGTCTTCCAAAAGGGCTTGAGCCGCTGCTTCCCCCGCTGCCGGGATCCGCTGGTCGCAGACAAAGCCCAAATCTGCCAAAGTGGGCAGAGGCTGCGCCTTCAGACCGGACACCGGTTGTAGCCCTTTGGGAATCGGGTAGGGATCCCGCTTGGGCAAGCTCGCCCACCTGCGCCAGAAGGGAGTGAAGACCGAATAGGGCTCCCCCGCCTGGGTCAACACTTCCCCCGGCCCGTGCAGCAGCATATCTTGGTAGGAGAAGGACTGGATCCCGGCTGCGGCCAAACTGGCCTGCACTCGACTCTCTTGCTGTAGGGCGAACGGCTCCCCATCGGCATTCCAAAACACGGCCCTGGCTCCCAGGTCTATGGCCAAGCACCGCAACTCCACCGAGGGATCCCCCAGCCGCCAGATCAGTGGGATCCCCATCTGGGCGTAGCGCTCTTGGAGCTCTTGCAGAGCCTGGAGCAAAAAGGCCACCCTAGCTGGGGCCATGTCCGACCGTCTCAGCATCTGCGGGTCGAAAATGAAGACAGGCACCACCTGAGAGCTGCGCTGGGCTGCCTCATGAAGAGCTGTGTTGTCCCCTAACCGCAGATCGCGACGATGCCAAAGCAAAACGGGGGAAGTCATAGGCTGCCAAGCAATGGGATCCCATCTTGGCCGGTTGCCACCGCCTCTTTCAACTCACCCCCCCCAAGGCTGGGAGCCGGGGCGGCCAGAAGCTACATTCTAAAGAACCTTGAAGAACCCTATCAAAGCTCTAGACTGTCGAACACCCGACTGGGACAATAGCGGCAGCGCTCCTCTGGCTTTTGCTGGCCATCGCTGTATCCCATCGCGTAAGCTGTATCCCCCAACATCACCACCAGCTGAGTCAGCTTCAGGGAAAGCAACGGGTCAAGCGGCTCCGTCACATTCAGCATAAACTGCTCAATGGAGCGCCGCAGCGCCTCTGGCGTCTTGATCATCACGTCTCCATCCATCCATCGATGGCTTTAGGTATTCATACTCAAGGCAAGATGGACATGGACTCAGGATAAAGGTGGAAGGAAGAGATGCTCGTAGCATTGGCTACTGTTCTTGGGATCGAGCCGGCAAGGGCTGAGCTCCACACCAGCCAGAGCAGGCTTGCGGATGATGTTAGCCTAGGTATCCAAAAATGGCGACAGCGCGACGGGTGGCACGGGTAGCAGAGCTGATCAAACGAGAGGTCAGCCAAATCCTGCTCTCGGAGATCAAAGATGACCGGGTTGGGGCAGGGATGGTCAGCATTGTGGATGTCGAGGTTTCCAATGACCTGCAAAACGCCCGCATCTTCGTCAGCATTTATGGGGATGAGACAGCTCAACACCGAGCTATGGAAGGGCTAGCAGCGGCCACACCCTTTGTGCGGCGGGAAATCGGCCAGCGCCTCAGCCTGCGACGGGTGCCAACGGTGGTGTTTTTGCAGGATCGCTCTTTGGAGCGGGGATCCCGCGTTTTGGCCCTGCTCAACCAACTGAGACCGACCTTTGAGGCCAAGGCCCAGACTGGGGTTGAGGAACCGCTAGAGAACACCGCCGAGGGCGAAGAAAACGAATCGAGCGGCGAATAGTTGCACCATTTCGAGGGATCCGCGCTGGAGCTCAGCCTGCTTTGCACGAGAGAGCAAAGGATCTGCCTTGATGGCCACTAGATAGAGGGGCCTTTGCTTTGCAGCAATGCGGACAACATCCAAGAAAAGTTTTTGACGTTCGCGTAAGCGGGCCGGAGGCCCTGAAGTTTTTGGATTTGTTAGGCTTAAGGGAGCTATACAGCCCTTCCCCCGATCGTCTATCCGTACAGGACTCCATGTCTGCGGCACGCTTGCGCAAACCAGAGCGCTCTGCTCCAATGGGCAGCGGCGTTGTTGTGGTCAACCTGCGAAAGGGCTGTAAGGTTGCTGTCCATGCCTTTCCTGCCTTTTCATGGATGTTCAAAGCCCACTGCAACCGGATCCCTCTCTAGGGGGTGCTACTCCACTCCAAGCTCTGCAGGCCCTAAACCAGAGTGTTGCCGAAGCTTTGGTTTCCTGCTTGAAAGGGCAACCCCAACAGGCCACTCAGCACCTTTTGCTGGCTCTGCCGCAGCTCATGGCGGCTCTGGGGGCCTTGAGGCAAAAATCTTCCCTTCGCGTGAGCGGGCCGGAGGTCTTGGCCGAGCCTGCAGGCTGCCCTTCAGAAGCCCAGCCCAAGCGCATCCTTCACATCGAAGGCAACCGCGTGGAAGTGTGGGTGGATAACCAAATTCGCAGCAGTTGGAGCATTTGGTCGGTGGGAGATCTCAAGGAAGTCTGTCGGCTGGCAGAAGAGTTCGACTGTGGCCTCAGCTATTCTCTAGGAGGAAACTCAGAGTCTCAGTCGGAGATGCTGCTGTTGCCCTCCAATTCTGCTGATTTGTCCGACCGGCTCTCCAACCCCGTTCACGTAAGCGGGCCGGAGGCCCCAGGCTCTGCCGCCTAGCACCCCCAGCTTCGGTTGCTGCTTTTGCTGTTCAAATCCCCATGGCAGAACCCCAACGGCTACAGAAGCTCTTGGCTCAGCAGGGATTGGCCTCGCGTCGCCAGGTGGAAGCCTGGATCCTGGCCGGGCGCGTTCGGGTCAATGGGAAGGTGGTCACTGAGCTGGGCTCCAAAGCCGACCCAGAGCGGGATTGCATCGAGGTGGATGGTCAGGTGATCCCTTTGGCCAAGGATCCGGCGCGCCATGTTTTGCTCCTGCACAAGCCGGTGGGGGTTTTGTCAACCTGTGCAGATCCTTGGGGACGCAAGACGGTGTTGGATCTGCTCCCCCCACTCTGGAAACGGCAAACCCGCCTCTACCCGGTGGGCCGGCTGGATGCGGACAGCAGTGGCGCTTTGCTGCTCACCAATGATGGCGACTTGACCTTGAAGCTGACCCATCCGCGCTATCATCTGCCCAAAACCTACCGGGTACAGGTACAAGGGCATCCGAGTCAGGCCACTCTGCAACATTGGCGAGACGGAGTAGACTTAGAGGGGTACACCACTCTGCCGGCGGAGGTGGAGTTTTGTCCTGCCCCGGATTTCCGGCAAAGGGAGCATCCCAATTGCTCCTGGCTGAGGGTGGTGTTGTTTGAGGGACGCAACCGGCAAATTCGGCGGGTGGCGGAGCGTCTTGGGCATCCGGTGCTCAGCTTACATCGGGAAGCCATTGGCCCACTGGGCTTGGGCAACCTGAAAGCAGGCCAGTTCCGCCAGTTGGATCCCCATGAGCTCCAAGCTTTGCTGGCCCCTCTCACCGGGCACAGCAGCTCATCCTCGCAAGGACTCCGTCCCGCTTACGCGATCGGGAAGCGCCCTCTAAGGCCTCCGGCCCGCTCACGCGATTAGCTCGTCAGAGCCTCTAACTGAGTGCAAACTCTCACAGTAGCCTCCTTTCTTCCGCAGGTGGCCAAATGATGCAAGAGCCAGCACACTCTTTAGAAGCCCTGGGATCCCTGTTGCGGCAAACACGGGAGGCACGGGGACTGACGTTGACAGAAGTAGCTAACGATACCTTCATTCGCTGCCAATATCTGCAGGCGCTGGAGGAAGCTGACTTGAGCCGGTTACCGGAGCCGGTGTATGTGCAAGGGTTTCTCAAGCGCTATGCCGACTATTTGGGGTTGGATGGCGAAACCCTCTCTCGGCGTGCCTCTCCGCTTTTATCGGCCAAAACCCCCCGCGCGCCAGCTCCTCTTGCCGTTGTCGGCCAGCAACCTGCCTTTGCCCTGCGCCCTCTCCACCTTTGGGCCGCTTATGTGGTGCTGATTGTGCTGACGGTGGGGGGATTATCAGCTCTTTTGGAGGGCACAGGCAATCCTTTTGGGCGTTGGCTGGTGAGCCTGCCAACAGTTGGCCGGGAAGGCTCCGGCCAGCAACCGCCTGCTGCCAACTCCCCGGATCCCACTCTGTCGGCAGCTCAGCCCACGGCCCGCCAACTGTTTCCCACCCTCGACCAATGGACGCGCATTCAGGGCGTCTTCCCCGAGGTCTTGGAAGCTCACTCAGGGGGGGCGGGGCGCAAGCCGGTGCGTCTGGATATTCGCGTTGTGGAGCGCCCTTCCTGGTTGCGGGTCATCGCCGATGGGCAAACGGTTTTTGAGGCCACCTTACAGCCAGGGGCCGAGTTGAATTGGGAAGCGGAGCAGTCAATCGTGTTGCGTACCGGCAATGCGGGCGGTGTGTTGGTGACCTTTAACGACCGGGAGCTTGGAGTGATGGGCCGATTTGGGGAAGTGAAAGAGCTGATGTTCGAACCGGGGTCGGATATTCGGTTGCTGCAGTAGGGATCCAAAATTATCATCCCGTTGCGCTTGGCATTATCGGCGGCAGCGCAGGAGCAATCTCCCACCCTTGGGAGCCAAGCTGCTGCAGCAGGTGCCGGACTTTGTCGATGTCTTTATCGCCTGGCCGACGTTCCACACCACTGGAGAGGTCGATGCCGCTTGGCTGCAGGTGGCTGAGCGCCTGCAGAACATTGTCCGGGTTCAGCCCACCGGCCAGTAGCCAAGGCAAGGGCAGAGCCCGCTCACGCGAAAGGCGAGCAAGTTCTGGCCAATTCAGGGTTCGCCCCGTTCCACCCGCCTGTTGGGGGTGATAAGCATCCAAAAGCAGCATCTCCACACAGTCTCGGTAGAGATTGGCCACTTCCAGATCTTGTGGCTGGCGGACGCGCAGGGCCTTGATGCGGCGGATCCCGGGAAGCCATTTCCCCAATTGCTGACAATCCTGCGGGGATTCTTGGCCATGCAACTGGACAGCCGTGAGGCCCACCGTTTCCACCCAGGAGGCGATGGCGCGGGGATCCTGATCCAGGAAGACCCCCACCTTTTCCACAGGGCCGGGCAGGGATCCCACCCAACGAGCCATTTCCGAGAGGGGCAAATAGCGGGGGGTATTGGGCACCGCGATGAACCCAAGGGCACTCACCCCCAGCGCGGCGATGGCCTCCGCCTGATCCTGACGGGTGATGCCGCAGATTTTGACAAACAACCGGCCCATTGGGAGCACCACCAAAACAATTGGCTGCTGGTTCTTGGATGGTTCTGAGAGCGCTGATACATCTACTTTTGTTCAGGGCGCATTTGCAAGGGATCCGGGTGCTCCGGGTGAAGCTTGTTGATCCGGCGCACCATTTGCCATAGCCGTCCAAAGTTGCGCTGGTTGAAGTGCATCACCAGCCGTGGCAGATGGGCAATATCTTCCTCGGCTTCCTCCGGCAAGGCCCCAGTTTGCTCGATCCGGCCCGAATCGAGAATATCGGCAAACTCTTCGTTTAAGATGTCTAGGGCTTCCGGTGAGAGTCTGGTGTTCAAGCGCAAAACCAGGAGCTCTCGCACGTAGCGATTGCTGTGAAAGACGCGATAAAAATCGACAATCTGCTGACAGGCATCTTCCACGTCGTCGGTTAGGGTGTAGAGGAAGAGATCTTCTGGGCTGATCAAGCCGCGACCAAGCAGGTGCTCCCGCACGTATTCGTCCCATTCTTTCCAGTAGCAGCCACCTGTTCTGTCCACCAGCACCAAGGGCATGAGCTTGGTTTTGCCGGTTTGCATCAGGGTTAGGCATTCAAAGGCTTCATCCTGAGTGCCGAAACCGCCGGGAAAAAGCACCAGCGCGTCGGTTTCTTTAACAAAAAAGAGCTTGCGCGAAAAGAAATACTTGAAGTTGATGACCCGATCGCTGGCAGCAATAACGGGATTGGCCATTTGCTCGAAGGGAAGCTGGATGTTGAGCCCAAAAGAGTTCTCCAGCCCTGCCCCTCGATTGCCGGCTTCCATGATGCCGCCGCCGCCCCCCGTCATGACCATGAATCCCCGTTGACTGATGCAGTAGGCGAACAACTGGGCCTGGCGATATTCGGGACTTTCTGGCCCCAGTCGTGCCGACCCGAAAACGGTGATCTTGCGTTGGTGGGCATAGTTTTGGAAGGCGGCAAACCCCTGCTCCAGATCCTCAAGAGTGGCCGCCAAGATCTTGGCATCCAAACGGCTCAGCTCCAGGGATCCCATGCGCTGCAGCGACTGCACAATACGCAGCCAGGCCGTCCGGTTGGGATGATACTCCAACTGCTTTAGGCGGGTCTCAGCGTTGGAAAAAACTTCTTGCAGAAGGGAAGAAACGGAATCGGTCAAGCTGGGATCCTAAAGTTCTCTGGAATTACTTTAATCAGTTCTCGGCACAAAATGGCAGCTGGGTTCTAATCCAGAACCCAAAAGTTACATTCTGAAACACCCAAGGCATAGCCCTCAGGCTTCGGCAGGTGTGTCGAAGTGCTTTTCCAAAATCGTGGTTAGAGTTGCCTTGGGTACGGCGCCGACCACCACATCCACCTTCTGGCCGCCCTTGAACAACATCAGGGTGGGAATGCTGCGAATGCCGTACTGGCTGGCAGTTTGAGGGTTCTCGTCAGTATTAATTTTTACAACCTTAACTTTGCCGACATACTGCTCAGCTATCTCCTGAACCACAGGAGCCACCATCCGGCAGGGGCCACACCAAGGTGCCCAAAAATCGACCAAAACCGGAATATCGCTGCGCAGCACCTCTGCCTCAAAGGTAGCATCAGCGATATCTATTGCTGCAGACATGCTTGGAGAACTCCTGAAACAATACCTATCATGGTTTCTAATCTTAGCACAGCTCTCTGGCTGCTGCTGACCGAAAACTCGGCGTCGCAGGCCCCGGCATTCATGCCTGGGGATAAGTCACTGTCTCATGACAGGACGGGAGACTCGCTGATACATTTACGCTGAACACTGCTGAACATCACTGTTCAACTATGCAGCGATAGCATTCTGTTTGTTTCCAAACAGAATGGCGGTATCCCGCAAAGCTTTGAGTAGAATACCCAAAGCGCAGTTTCCGTGTCGTCTTACTACCAATCTTCTGCTTTGCTTTGGCTACCATGTTGGCAGACTCGAAAGTAAACAGAAAGATCAACTGGTAGTAATCCGTACTGAACATATTATACATTATTTTCAGTATAGTTGAGCTTATTATTGACTAGAGTCATGCTCCACCCGCTTATGGAAGGGTGCAGCGTTAAAGGTGAAGTAGAAGTATCTGGGGTGTTTTGGCATCTCAGTAGTTGAGGAGATGGCGTCCCCCACGAGGATATAGGCCCTCGTGTAGCCCATTGCAACGAAGCGCGAGGAGCGTGGAGCGATGGAAAAAATCCCCCGGCTTTAGCCGTGGGGAGAACGTTAACGATCTGGCTGGACTGGCCGGATTAGCATTGGTGAGCTGGGATCCCTTAGACAAATACCATTGGCTTATGACGGATTTTCTCGAAAGCAGCCGCATCAAAACGGTAGAGGGTTGCCGGTCTGCCTGTTCCTTGGGAACTTTTCTGGCCGGTATCTTGCAAGATACCCAGTTTCAGTAGGCGGGCGCGAAAATTGGAGTAGTCGGAGAACCCCTCGCCCAAAACGGTGCCGTAGAGCTGATAGACCTCCCCTAGCGTGAAGGTGGCGGGCAAAATGTCAAAGGCAATCGGGCTGTACTCCAACTTGGCGCAGAGGCGACGGCGGGCATAGCGGCAAATCTCTTCGTGGTCAAAGGCTAAAGAGGGAATTTGGTCGGCGGGATACCAGGCAATGCCCTCCACTCCGTCTGCCAGCAATTCAGCATCCTGGAACCGCACCAGGGCAAAGTAGCTGACCGACAGGTAGCGCACCCCATAGGCATCCTCGGCCTCACGGGGATCCCGTTCCGGCCCCCCAAAGGTGTAGAGCTGCTCCAGATAGAGGTTCCTAACACGAATCTTCTCGGCCAAGATGCGATAAGCCGCTGCTTCCAAGGATTCTGAGCGCCGCACCAGTGTTCCTGGCAGGGCCCAGCAACCGCGGAAGGGATCCTCCCGCCGCCGCACCAGCAGCACCAGGAGGCGATTCTGCTCAGTGTCGATGGAGAAAATGACCGCATCCACGCCCACCCGGAACTCCGCCAAGGCGATCCGGTTCTCCGATGGGCCTGCCACGATGCGGGATCCCTGCATAGCTTGGCACTGAATCCTCCACCAACAGCCTACCCAGTTTGTCGCTCCAGAGGGAGCCGCCGGCATGAACCACCGTCTTGCCGGTCTAAGCCTTGTCTGGGGCAAGGGCTTGCGTGTTCTGGGGGGAAGATGCGTTGCCGAGGGTGTGCAAAAGAACCCCGACTCAGGCAACACTTTTACTTTTTGCGCGATTTGGCTCTTTTTCAGCCACGGAGGACCCCTCAGCGAGGGGGAACAGCCGACCTTGCCCAACAGCAATGTGAACCCGCGCGCCCACAGGCAGGGCTTCCCGGGCTAGGGCGTGCAATTCTTTGCCGGCTGCTGTGATCAGGGAATAGCGGTACTCTCGCCCCAAAAACTGTCGATCCCGAATGACAATGCCGCCCTGAGGATCAGGATGCAAATGCAACTCCTCCTGTCGAACCATCAACTCTGCGCAGCGCAAGCTGGGGTCGGGCTGATCCCTCAAAGCCTGGAATGGGATGTGCAGCAGCTCTTCAGCCTGCCAACCCAACTCCCGCCGCTCACAGCGCAGAAAGTTGGCCTGGGTAATAAACTCTGCCACGAAGCGAGTAGCCGGCTCCCGGTAAACCTCCTCCGGGGATCCCCATTGCTCAATACGGCCTTCCCGCATCACCGCCACCCAGTCGGAGAGGCAGAGAGCCTCCTCTTGGTCGTGGGTGACAAAAATGGCCGAGGTCTGGGTTTGCTTGAGGATTTTGCGGATTTCTTCCCGCAGGTAGTAGCGCACCTGCACATCCAAATTGCTCAGCGGCTCATCCAACAGGATCAAGCTAGGCCTGGGGGCCAAAGCCCGCGCCAAAGCCACCCGCTGCTGCTGCCCGCCCGAAAGCTCGTGGGGATAACGATGGGTGTAGTCTTCCAGGCCCACCAACCGCAACACCTCGTAAGCGCGTTCCCGCGCCTGTTGGGCAGCGCCTCGCAACTCAGCTCGCAACTCAGTTGAGGAGGAGCGATTGCCACCCCCTGCCGCCGACGCAAACGGGGTAGTGGGTCGGAGGCCAAACATCACATTGGCCAACACGTTCAAGTGGGGAAACAGGGCAAAATCCTGAAACACCAACCCCACTCCCCGTCGCTCCGGTGGGATCCACTGCCCCTCCCCAGCCACAACCTGCCCCCCCAGCAGGATCCGCCCGCTATCCGGCTGCTCAAATCCGGCAATGGTGCGCAATAAGGTGGTTTTCCCACAACCTGATGGGCCCACAATGCTGAGGATGTCTCCTTGGGGCAGGCGAAACTCGACTTCCCGCAAAACCAACTGCCGCTGGCCGGGAAACCCCTTGCTGATGCCCTCGAGCTGAAGGATGTAGGAGGGATCCTCGCGCACGGCAGTGGGACTTGGAGAAAACAAGAACTCAGCCATGACGGTTGTTGTTGCAAAAGATTTTCACTATTTTTACCACACTACCATACTCCCAGACCCCACCTAGCCGGATCGAGGTTCAACAGCCAGCGGACGGATCTTGAGCAGGACAGGCTGAGGTCTCTGCGCCCTACCCTGATTCCAAGGGAAGCGATGGAAAATCAGTGTTACACTTAGTTAACGAAGTTTCTCAGGCCTGGGTGGCGCTTGCTTGTGTGGCGCACGCCAGAGGCTTGTTGTAAATGAGTTTTGAGACAAAGTTTCCCGAACGTGCTCTGATTACAGGGGCCAGTCGAGGGATCGGCAGAGCGGTAGCCCTAGCCCTAGCCCGACAAGGGATAGCGGTGGCTCTGGTGGCCCGCTCCCAGCCTGATCTGCTGGCGGTGCAGGCCCAAATCCAAGACCAGGGGGGTAAGGCAGCGGTTTTTCCCATGGACTTGGCCGACTTAGCAGCTCTGCCCCAGCAGTTGCAGGCTCTCCTGGATCGATTTGGCGTCTGCGATGTCTTGGTCAATAATGCGGGCATGGCCCACGTTGGCCCTTTGGCCACCTTACCTTTGTCGGATTGGCAGCGAGTGATCGACTTGAACTTGACGGCAGCTTTTCTGTGTGCCCAAGCCGTACTTCCCGGAATGCGCCGGCAGCGCTGCGGCACGATTGTCAACGTCATCTCGATTGCGGGCAAGCGAGCTTTTCCCAACTGGGGAGCTTACTGTGCCAGCAAGTTCGGCCTAATGGGCTTTTCTCAAGCTTTGGCCGAAGAGGAACGACAGCATGGCATTCGGGTCACCAGCCTGTGCCCTGGTGCCGTGGACACGTCCCTCTGGGATACGGGCACGGTAGGGGTCAACTTCGACCGTTCCAAAATGCTCTCGCCGGAATGGGTAGCCGATTTGATTACCTATATTGTTCGGTTGCCCACAGGTGCGGTGGTGGAAGATCTCACCTTCATGCCTGCGGTGGGAGCCTTTTAGACCTGGCTGGTTTGGGGTTGCCCGTGACTTGGGAGGGTTTTGGCTATCGCAGCCTTTGACTGGATGCCACCTGAGCCGAGTTGCATGCACCGAGTTCTCTTAGCCTTTCGTTAACCAAGGAATATCCTGCTATGACCCTTGCGAAACCCGGATCTGGCTCGCAATCTCGAATGGATGACAAAGCCCATTTCAAGTCTCGGGTGATTCGAGATCGAGCCACTTTTGCGGAAGAAGAATTGGGTAGCTCGGATGTCTCAGATCCGGCTATGGTGGCGGCGGTGGAGACGCTGCTGCGGGGGATCGGGGAGGATCCCCAACGGGAGGGGCTGCGAAAAACCCCGGAACGAGTGGTTGCGGCTTTGAAGTTTTTGACCAGTGGGTATCGGCAGTCTTTGGAGGAGCTACTGAACAGTGCCATCTTTGATGAGGGCCATGACGAGATGGTGCTGTTGCGGGATGTGTCTCTGTTTAGCCTATGCGAGCACCATCTGCTGCCCTTTATCGGCAAAGCCCATGTGGCCTACATCCCCAGGCAAAAGGTGGTGGGCCTAAGCAAAATTGCCCGTATCGTCGAGATGTACTCCCGCCGCTTGCAGGTTCAGGAACGCCTGACACGGCAAATTGCTGAGGCCTTGATGGAGGTGCTGGATCCCTACGGGGTGGGGGTGGTTATCGAGGCTACCCACATGTGCATGGTGATGCGGGGGGTACAAAAGGCCGGCTCCTGGACGGTCACCAGCTCGATGGTGGGGGTGTTTCAGGAGGATCCCCGTACCCGCGAAGAGTTTCTGAGTCTCATTCGCCATCCGTCCAATTTTTAGGGAGCTTCCCGGAGCTTTGCCGGTGGTTGGGTTGAGTTAACCCTCTGCTCAGGCTGGGAATACTAGCCTAAGATTGACTCAAACCCTGCCAGAAGCGAGGCTTGTCATGAGCGAGGTCAGCCCCGAAAACCAGTTTCCCACCGATTTGGACTCCAATTGGCAGCCCCCGGCTCCGCCGGTCATGCAGCGTCCGTCTCGTCCGGCTGCTCCGGTGCCCCCGGTGGAGCCTTCAACGCAACTGGATCCAGTGCTCGGTTCAGCCTCCCAAGGGATGGGATCCCGGCCTGCCAATGCCAAAAACCCCCCCAACCCCATTCTGGGTCGGCCCCTTCCGCCTGGTGTGGCTGTCGCTCCCCCTCAGGTACCGGTGCCTGTGCCGGGCTCTGCCGCTTCTCCTCAGATGCCCCCGCCCACCCCGGCTGCTGCTCGGCCTCCAGTGCCGCCGCCCAGCCCCAATCCTGCCGCTCCGCCTTTTGCGCCACCAGCTCGCCCAACGGCTGCCGGTCGGATCCCGGTGGCCCCGGCTACTCCTGCGGGCCTGACCCTGCGCCAACTGGTGCAGGAAGCCTATGACAAAGGCTACTCAGATATTCATTTGGGGGTAGGAGAAGTGCCCCGCTTTCGGGATCGGGGGCAAATGCTTTTGACCAACTACCCGGTCACCACCACCGAGATGTTCTATGGCTGGCTGCGGGAAAGCCTGCCGGAGAGCCAAATTCGCCAGTTTGAGGAATGTTTGGAACTGGATACCGCCATCCAGTACGAGGGTTTGGTGCGTTGTCGGGTCAACTGCTTTGTTTCCCTTCTTGGCCCGGCTATGGTGATGCGTCTGATCCCGTTGAAAATTTTGACGCTGGAGCAGTTGCGGGCACCGGAAGTGCTAAAGCGCATTGCCGAAGAGCACAAAGGCTTGGTTTTGGTGACCGGCCCCACCGGATCCGGTAAGTCCACAACCTTGGCAGCGATGGTGGACTACATCAATTCCAACTTTCCCAAACACATCATTTCCATTGAGGATCCCATCGAGTTCGTCCACCAGAGCAAGAAATCGATGGTGCGGCAGCGGGAGGTCGGGATCCACACCCTGGAATTTGCCAATGCCCTGAAAGCCTCTCTGCGGGAAGATCCGGACATCATCCTGATTGGGGAGATGCGGGATCGAGAGACGGTGGATATTGCCCTAAAGGCTGGCCAGACGGGCCACTTGGTCTTTGGAACCCTGCACACCAACAGCGCCGTCCGCACCATCGAGCGTCTGCTGGGGATTTACAAGCCGGAGGAACAGGAGCCGATGCGTCTGCAGCTGGCAGAAACCCTGGTGGCGATCATCGCTCAAACCCTGGTGCGCACCACCGATGGCAAGCGAGCTGCGGCCCACGAGATCATGCGCAACACCGATGCCATTCGGGACTACATCAAGCGGGGGGCGGTGGATGAAATTGAGGAGCTGATCGCCGACGGCTCCTATGAGGGCATGTGTACGATGAATCAATCCCTGTTTAGGCTTTACCAAGAGGGGCGGATTACCGAAGAGGTGTGTCTGGAGGCTGCCCCACGCCGCAATGAGATGGCCCAATGGCTGCGAGGCCGGATCTAGGGCCAGTCTCGAGATGGAGTCACGCCAAAGTGCTTGAGGGAAGGTTTGCCCTATCCTAAACTGGGAGCAGCCGGCGGCGCTGGCTTGCCGAGCTACCTGCTCATCTCTTGGGCCGACCTTGGGCTGGGGGGATGGGTTGCGAATTGATGAACCGAATTGAAAGCAAGTTAGAAAACAGGAGAATCCCTACCGTGAGCGTGATCAACCAGATCATCGAGACCGCGGATGACCAGCTGCGTTACCTCTCAGTTAGCGAACTGGAAGCCATCAGGAATTACATGACCACCGGCGAGAGGCGCTTGCAAATCGCTCAGGTGTTAGCAGAAAACAAAAAGCGCATCATTGACCAGGCCCAGAAGCAGCTATTCGCCAAGCGGCCCGAGTACGTGCAACCCGGTGGCAATGCCTACGGTGACAAGCGCTACAACCAATGTTTGCGAGATTACGACTGGTATCTGCGTCTGGTGACCTATGGCATTATTGCCGGCAGCAAAGAGCCGATTGAGTCTATCGGCCTGATAGGGGTGCGGGAAATGTACAATGCCCTCAACGTACCCATCGCCGGCATGATCGATGCGATTGTCTTTTTGAAGGAAGCTGCCCTCAGCTTGTTGGAGCCGGCGGCAGCCGCTGAAGCCGCCCCTTACTTTGACTACATCATCAATGCCATGAGCTAGGGAACTACAGGGATCCCAAGGCAGCCCGGGCATGTACGGCCACCTGTTCTTGGGAATCCTGGGCCAGCCGGGTCAGTCCGGCGCGAGCGGCTTCTGTTCCCAACTTGGCCAGGGCAATGCAGACGCGGTAGCGCAGTTGCCAGTCGTCGGAATCAATGAGGGGATCCAAATAGGGAATGGCCCGCGGATCCCCCAGATCGCCCAAGGCAGCGGCAGCGGCTGTGGTGATCAGCTCGCTCTTGTCCTGCAAAGCTTCCACCAGAGTGTCGAAGGCGGCAGGGTTCCCCAGCTCTCCCAGGGCAGCGATGATGCTAAACCGTACCAGCCACTCCGTTTCTCGCCGATAAGCTTCCAGGAGATCGGCCAGGGCCTGTGGCTGCTTGAGATCCCCCAGGGCAGCGGCGGCAGCAGCCCGCACATCGAACTCCGGATCCTCTCGCAAAGAGTGCTGCAAAATAGGCAACAGTAGGTTCGGATCGACGCCAGACAGGGTGCCCATCTGGCTGATGGCAGCATAACGGACGCGGGCATTCTCGTCGTGAATCGCTCGCTGCAGCAATGTCAGGGCTTCTGGCCCAGGCAGTTCTCTGGCTTTGTTGACAGCGCGCAGCCGATTTCCCAAGTCTTGTGAGTTCAACAGCTCCAGCAAAGCGGGCAGTGCCGGAGGATCCCCAGAGGTTGTTGTCATATCCCATTCTCTCCATAACCCTCCTCGGCCATAGCGAGGGAGGAAAAGCCGATGTTATTATCTTGAAGCAGTGCATCCAGTCCCTTGATCTTATGGCCTTATTGCAACAAGAGAAGCAGCAGATCATTGAGAGCTATCGACTGCACGACACCGACACCGGTTCTGCCGAGGTTCAGGTGGCTCTGCTCACCAGTCGCATCAACCAGCTCTCTCAGCACCTTCAGAGAAACCCGAAGGATTTCAACTCCCGCCGCGGCCTGCTGATGATGATCGGTCGTCGCAAGCGTTTGCTCAACTACATCGCCAAGCATTCTCCTGACCGCTTCCGGGAGCTGGCCGAACGGCTGAACATCCGGGTGAAAAAGTAGGCAGCCCATCCAAAACGCTATCGGAGATCTGTCTTCGTGGGCAAATCCAGCCGCCAGTCCAAAACCTTTCGCCGTCGCTCCCCCTCCGCCTCTGTTGAGGTGGAGAAGAAGCCGGCCAAGAAGGAGCCTGTTGCCGTGATTCCCCCTGAGGTCAGCCGGCGGATGGTGCGGCGGATTCTGGTGTTTTCTGGGATCCCTTCGGGGCTAGGTCTGAGCAGCTTTTTTGTGAATTACTATCTCTTGACCAACCACGTGGTTCCTCTGCCCCCTTACTTCACCTTGGCGGAGTCGCTGACCTTGTTTGGCCTTGGTTTTTTGGGCATTAGCTACGGTGTGTTCTCAGCTTCCTGGGATCCCGAGCCGGGATCCCTGCTGGGCATTGGAGAGTTTCGGCGCAATTTGGGCAACGTCATCCAACAGTGGCGGGAATCTGCTGCTCGATCTTCTGAATCTTCCGACTCTAGGGAAGCCTAACTGCTCTCCCGTCGCCTTTTCCAGGCCGGTTGCTGCCTACAATCAAGAGGGATCCAAGTCCATTCTGGCGGCAGCGGCTACCCCCAGTTCTCCAGCATGAAAATAGCCTACTTCGACTGTGCGGCAGGCATTGCCGGCGATATGTGTCTAGGAGCCCTGCTGGATTGCGGGGTGCCTTTGGAGTACCTCAACCGTCAGCTCCAGGCGTTGGGCATCGAGGGGGAATATGGCTTGCAGGTGAGCCGGGTGCAGCGGTGTGGGCAGCCTGCTCTGCAAGCTGTGGTGGAGGTGCTGGGATCCCAGAGTGGGGGATCCCTTGCTCGGCATTGGGCAGAGATTCAGGCTTTGATCGCCGGATCCCAGCTTTCCCCAGCCATTAAGGCCCGCAGCTTGGCGGTGTTTGAAAAGTTGGCGCAGGCGGAAGCAAAAGTCCATCAGATGCCTGTGGAAGAAGTGCACTTTCACGAAGTGGGGGCAGTGGATGCTTTGGTGGATATTGTCGGCACTTGCATCGGCCTGGATTGGCTGCAGGTGGAGCGGGTGTTGTCATCCCCCCATCCTGTTGGTGGCGGCTGGGTGAGCACAGAGCATGGCAAATTGGCCGTGCCGGTGCCGGCGGTGATCGAGTTGTGGGAAATGGGCCGCGTGCCGGTGTTCAGCAACGGGGTGGAAGCGGAGCTGGTGACCCCCACAGGAGCAGCCTTGGCTGTGGCGTTGGCGGAAGAGTTTGGCCCCTGTCCGCCGATGCGGGTGGAAAAAGTGGGGCGTGGGGCCGGTGCCCAAGAGCTGCCCATTCCCAACGTGTTTCGTCTCTGGATTGGGGAAGCCGATGGGGGAGAGCTAACGGAAACGGTATCGGTGTTGCAGACCCAAATTGACGATCTCAACCCCCAAGTGGTTGCCTACACCTGCGAGCAGTTGTTGGCCCTCGGGGCCTGGGACGTGTTTACCCAGCCGATCACCATGAAACAGGGGCGGCCGGGGATCCTGCTTACCGTCATCTGTCCGCCGGATCGGGTGCCGGAGTGTCAAGATCTCATCTTCCGGGAGACCACCACCCTGGGCATTCGCCACTTCCAACAGCAGCGCACCCTACTGGAGCGGGTCATTGAGCGGGTGGAAACCCCTTACGGCCTGGTCGACATCAAGGTGGCCCGCCACCATGGCCGCATCGTCAACGCTCAGCCGGAGTTTCGCGACTGTGTGGCCCGCGCCCAGGAGTTTCACGTGCCGGTTCAGACGGTGTGGCTGGCGGCCCAATCGGCTTGGCAAAACCGGTTGCAAGGTTGAAGGGACACCGAACCTGTTCCACCCCCAATGAATCCGCTCCTGTTGAACACAGATTGGCACCCATGGCCTGCTAGCCTGGGAGATGTCGATCTTGCTCTCTCCGCCGACCACAACAATGGAATCCCAAGCCTCTCAATTTAACTTTGACCGCAAACTGTGGGATCGGTTTATCACGGTGGCCCAGCCCTACTTTTACCCCAGAGTACGCTATGGGGGCTGGATCTTTTTGGGCTTGCTGGCAGCGGCCATGGTGTTTGTGGTTGCCCTGATGTTCTTTGTGGAGATTGGGGTGACTTTGGTCGGTCAAGCCCTGTTCCCGGAGTTTTTTACCAATGTGGCAGCCGGATTGGTGGCCCAAACGGAGAGAAACTTGTCCTCGCCAGTGCTGTGGGTGGCCTCGGTCAGCTTGGCTCTGAGCAGCCTTTGTTTTGGGGCAGTGTGGCGGCAGCTTCGCCAGCGCTGGTTGCAGTGGGTGCTGCTCACCTTTTTGCTGTTTCTGTCGCTGACGGTCAACCGGCTGAACGTGATGATCAGCTTTATCTTTCGGTTTATCGACACAGCTCTGCAGCAAAAAGAAGAGCCCACTTTCTGGCAGTTTTTGATTATTTATGGAGTGCTGATTATCTCAGCCATTCCGATTTTGGTGATCTACCGCTACACTCGCCTCAAGCTAGGGCTGTTTTGGCGAGAATGGCTGACCGATCATTTTCTGGATCGCTACTTCGATCAGCGGGCTTACTACGAGCTGGATTCCAACGCCGCCAACACCGAAATCGACAACCCCGACCAGCGCATTTCCGAGGATGTTCGCTCCTTTACCGGCACCACCCTCTCCTTCCTGTTGGACATTCTCGACTCGATTCTCACCCTCTATGCTTTTACTGGCATTCTCTATGGCATTTCTCGTCCGTTGGCGTTGGGGCTGGTGGTCTATGCCACCATTGGTACCGCCATTGCCATTTTGGCTGGTCGCAAGCTGATCAAAATTAACTTCGATCAACTGCGCTACGAAGCCGATTTTCGCTACAGCTTAGTGCACGTGCGGGATAATGCTGAGTCCATTGCCTTCTACCAGGGAGAGGATCAAGAACTCAGGCAAATTTTGCATCGCTTTGGTGCGGCCTTGCGCAATTTTAATTTGCTGATCATCTGGCAGGCCATCATCGATATTTTCCAATACGCCTACAACTATTTCACCCGCATTGTGCCCTATGTCATCGTCGCCCCCCTTTACTTCAGCGGCGTGCGAGATTTCGGCACCATTACCCAAGCCACCATTGCCTTCAGCCAGGTGTTGAGCGCCCTCTCCATTGTGGCCAACCAGATTCAAAGCATTTCCAGTTTTGCCGCTGGGATCAACCGCTTAGGCTCCTTTCACGAGTCTCTGGAAGATCCGGCGCTGCGCCACACCGGCGCTCGGGAAAGCAACATTCAAACTCGCATTGCCCAGCAATTGGCGCTAAACCACGTCACTTTGCTCACCCCCAATTCAGAACGAACCCTGGTGCGGGATCTCTCCTTCGCCTTGGAAGCCGGCCAGCGGCTTTTGATTGTCGGTGTTAGCGGCAGCGGCAAAAGTTCCCTGTTGCGGGCCATTGCCGGCCTATGGACCAACGGCCAGGGATCCATCGCCCGCCCAGATACTCAGGAGATGCTCTTTTTGCCCCAGAAACCCTATATGCTGCTGGGATCCCTGCGGGATCAACTGCTCTATCCCAAACGCCGCCGAGACCTCACCGATGAAGATCTCATCCGAGTCTTGGCCCAGGTGAACTTGGGGGACTTGCCGGAGCGGGTGGGCGGCTTTGATGTGGAGAAAGATTGGGCCAGCACCCTCTCCCTTGGGGAGCAGCAGCGCCTTGCCTTCGCCCGCATTTTGATCACCCAGCCCCGCTACGCCATCTTGGACGAGGCCACCAGCGCCCTGGATGTGGCCAACGAAAAACTGCTCTACCTGCAGCTGCAACACCTGAACACCACCTACATCAGCGTCGGCCATCGTCCCACCCTCTTGGCCTACCACGACCTGGTTTTGGAGCTGCAGGGGAATTGTGCCTGGCAACTGTGGTCGGTGCAGGAGTATGGTGCCCGCCTAGCCCTGGCCAGCTAGCAGCGCCGACATCTCCAGCTGACTCAAATGACAAGCTTTGCGGGTTTGGAACAAAACCCGGATAGGAGGCTGACTTTTCCAACTGGACGCCGCCCAAGGGAGGTGATAGCCTGTTATTCACAAGTATTCCGACCGGTTTACCGGAGATCACCAATGCCCCCCATGATCCCATCCGAGGCCAAGCGTTCCAAGGTGGAGCAGATCAAGGCAGACAGCCACTTTCTACGGGATCCCCTTCAGCAGGAGCTGGCCCAAGACACCACCCACTTCAGCGAAGCAGCGGTGCAGGTGCTGAAGTTTCACGGGGCTTACCAGCAGGACGACCGGGATCGGCGGCAGCAACGGAAGCAGGAAGGATTGGAGCGGGCCTATTCGATGATGTTGCGCACCCGCATCCCAGGGGGACACGTGCCCCCCCAGCTTTACTTGACCCTGGATCGGCTGGCCGATGAGTACGGCAATGGCACCCTGCGAGCCACAACGCGGCAAACCTTTCAGTTGCATGGGATCCTCAAGAAAAACCTCAAGGCCACCATAGCCAGCATTCTCAAACAGATGGGATCCACCCTGGCCGCCTGCGGCGATGTCAACCGCAACGTGATGGCACCGGTGGCCCCCTACAAAAATCGCCCTGCCTATCGCTATGCCCAAGAGTATGCCCGCAAGCTGGCGGATCTGTTGGCTCCGAAGACCTCTGCCTACTACGAGATCTGGGTGGATGGGGAGCCGGTTCCCATCCCACCGGTGGATGAGGAAGTGGTGGAAGCCGAGAAGTTTGTCGGCAACGGGGTGAGGTTAGAGGGCCCAGAACCCCTGTATGGCCCCGTCTATTTGCCCCGCAAGTTCAAGACAGCCATCACCGTAGCCGGGGAAAACACGGTAGATGTGTACTCCCAGGACCTGGGCTTGATTGTGCTCACGGATCGCAAGGGCAACTTGAAGGGCTTCAACATCGTGGTGGGTGGGGGCATGGGGCGTACCCACGGCAAGGAAGAAACCCAGCCCTTGCTGGCCCAGAAGCTCTGCTTTGCCCCTCCGGAGGCGGTGTATCGGGTTTGCCAAGCGGTTTTGGCCGTGCAGCGAGACTACGGCAACCGGCACGACCGCAAGCAGGCGCGGTTGAAATACTTGGTGAGAGACTGGGGGATCCGCAAGTTTCGCCGCGTTGTCGAGGAGTATGTGGGGGAAAAATTGCCCCGGTTTCGCCCCCTACCCAAGTTTGTTCCCAACAGCGACGACTACCTGGGCTGGCACGAGCAGGGGGATGGCCGTTGGTTTTTGGGCATTTCCATCGAAAATGGCCGTATCCAGGACACCCCAGAGCGGCAGCTCAAAACGGCGCTGCGCCGGATTGTGGAAGCCTTTTCTCTGCACGTGCGGCTGACCCCCACTCAGGATTTACTTTTCATCGACATTGCGGAGCAGCAGCGGGATGCCATCAACCAGATCCTCAAGTCCCACGGGGTGCTCTCCAAAGAAGAGATCCCTCAACTGGTGCGGCTGTCGATGGCCTGCCCTGCCCTGCCCACCTGTGGGTTGGCGATTACCGAGTCGGAGCGAGCTTTGCCAGGGCTGGTGCGCCAGTTGGATCAGCTGTTGCAGGAGCTGGATCTGCAAGATTCGCCCTTCTTGGTACGCATGACCGGCTGCCCCAACGGCTGTGCCCGACCCTACCTGGCCGAGCTGGGATTGGTGGGATCCGCCCCCGATGGCTACTACCAGATTTGGCTGGGAGCCAGCCCGCAGGGGGATCGCCTGGCGCAAGTGTTTCAGGATCGGGTACACATCAGCCAGATCGTGCCGCTGATGAGAGTTCTCCTGCAGGCCTACAAGCAGGAGCGCCGTCCTGGCGAGAGCTTTGGAGATTACTGCCATCGGGTGGGGATCCCCTATTTGCAGGCCCAAGTTCAGCAAAGGGATGGCGTTTTTGCCTAAAGGGATCCCTCAAAAACGAGACCAAGCCTGTAGCCATTCCCGGAGCGCTTCCAGCCATCCAAGCGGTTCAGGCTTGGTTGCTTCTGGAGCTTGCTCCTCGCCAGTCGGCAAGCTGACGGGGTTGGGATGCACCCTGTAGACTCGGATGGGTTTGGCGTTGGGAACGGGTTTCACCGAAAGAGGCTCCACCTGCAGGAGTTGCCCTTCCACGGCTCGATACACAGCTGCCGAGATGAGCAACCGGGAGCTCTGTTCCTCAGACTGTTCCCCCCCTTGCGAAACATCCTCAACCGACTCCAGCCAGGTGGCAACATTGACCGACTTGCCAAAGGCAGACAGCCGCTGCGGATCTTGGGGATCAATGGGGAGCAGAAGAACCGGGCCGTGGTGGATCCCGAGGGTGAGCTTAACCTGGGGGTAGGAGAGTTGCCGCAGAGACCTATTCAACTCCGCCGCCGACTGTCCAAGCGCCAATCCCGCCTGCAGTGCCTGCTGTACGGCCAGCTCGGGTTGTTTTAAGCCAAACAAAGCCAGACTTCTCAGCCCGCTCTGGTTGGCCAGTACTCCCCCATATTGCTGCACCAAGGCCCCCATTTGGGCGAAGTAGCGACCCAAGGTGTAGACAACATCGTAGGGAAAGTTCTCCTCGTCGAAGTTGGCCGTCCCCCGCAGGGAAGCGCTGAGAATGGCGGCGGTAAACTACCCGACACCCGCGCTATGCGCAGGGTGCAGGCTTTATCCCAATCCCCAGCGGCCCCAGGGGGCAGCTAAGTTTCGGAATTTCAGGCGAGTTTACAGTCGCCCCAAGGAGAGAGATTACTTGAGCAGCGTTATGGTCAGCATCCCCTTCCCACCCGCA